>JAPKYG010000010.1 GCA_026394435.1 Methanobacteriota archaeon
AAATATTCACTACTCAAGACATTGCAGAGGTGTATCGGTGAGATGAGGTACCCTATGAGAGAGCTCATGAAAATAAGGCTTGTAAGGCCAATAATATGCACTCCAGTGAACGCGAAGAACGGGTCAACGAGAGGATAGGAGAGCGCAATCGCACCAAGATTATAACCTGTCAAAGTTCCAAGAAGAAGCGGAATAAGGATGACTATGATAAGTGCTGGGAACGCAAGGTTGTGCATTGTTTCTGTGATAAGCAGGTGCATCTGAGAAATCTTCATCATCTCCCTAAGAATCATTATCCCAAAGATTGCGAAAGCCAGATTCCAAGTTAGTGATTTTTTTATAATTGTCACATAGGTTGTAACGTCAATGTTTATGAGAGCATACAAAAGCAGGAGACTGAAAGATACACCGATTAAGAAACACCTTGTTTCTGAGAGACCAACTAATTTCAAAGGATAAAACAGCAGGGGAACAATCGGTGGAAGGATGTACACTAATCCGCGGTAGTCCTTTATAACGGTAACCGTGGTGTGAGGAGTTTTTCCAGTGAATCGTTTGAGGAAAATAAATCCGATCAGGAGAACTCCAATAAATGCTGGGAGATCTGCAAGAATAAGCATCTGGATAGGAACCCCTGAGAATTTAATACTGCAGATAAGTATCATCGCTGCGGAGATCGGATAGATAGGAAACCAGATATGCCGAAACCAGATGTTTAAAAAATTCTTTTGATCTTTCTGTAGTTTGTATTTATCCCCCTCTTTATCGATGAGTGGAGCAGAAAATAACGCGCCACCCGGAACGGGCATTAATCCATAGACTGCAGGAATAACGCCCAAGGTTCCTCCTTTAGAGAAAAACGTTCGTAAACTATCAATAAGTTTGGTAATTGCCCCGGTCTCTTGCATGGACTTCGCCAGAACAAAAATCAAGGTCATAAGCAAAGCAAGTTCAAGAGTCTCCGTCATAATCTGTTGTTTTTCAAACGAATAGAAACTTGCTTCAATCATTGCTTTGGGGATATCAATTGGTGTGATAACCTCAAGAGAAAAAACACCGACAATAAGAGAACCGACTAACAAGGACAACCCAAAATTTACTTTCTTCCGAATCAGAATAAGGATGACGATAAATGCAAGAATAACCCCTATAAGATTCAGCATGCTGCACCAGAAATAGGCGTATGATTTAACTAGTTAACTCCTGAGCGTTCTTCTCCGCACGTTCTAACGTTTCCTGCATATCAATTGTCAGGAATTCATTATCGAGCATAAGGGGCTTACCATTAACAATCGTCGTGCAAACATCAGTTCCTCTCGCAGCGTACACAAGATGAGAGACAGGATCATGAAGCGGTGTCAGATGCGGTTTTTTCAAATCAATCATGATAAGATCAGCGGTTTTCCCTTCGTCAAGAGAACCAAGAGTTTGTTGAACACCAAGACATGTGGCACCACCAATGGTCGCCAGATCAACAACTGTTTGCGCAGGGAGTACTGTTGGGTCCCAGCGATGATTTTTATGGACCAGCGCGCAGAACTTCATCGTCTCAAACATATCTAGGGTGTTGTTGCTTGCTGCGCCATCTGTTCCTAAACCAACAGGAACGTGTTCACCAAGAAGTTCAGGAATCGGTGCGTACCCACCGGTTGCGATTTTCATGTTACTGACCGGACAATGAGATACCGCGACACCAGCGTTTTTCATTTCAAGAATCTCATTTTTTGTGATCCATCCGCAATGCGCAAGAATCGTACCTTTTTGAAGCAAACCGATTTTTTTCAATTGCTCAACCGGCCTCACCCCATATCTCTTTTCTATATCGTAGACTTCGTCTCTGGTCTCAGAGCAATGCATATGCAGAGGAACACGGTGTTTCGTTGCAACCTCAAGGGACTTTTGAAGGGTTTCTGGGTTACAGGAGTACATACTATGAGGAGCAACTACAGGGGAAATCAAGGCATTGGATTTCCACCGTTTCACAAACTGTTCACACTGCGGGATTAACTCTGATGCCTTGTACTCCGGGGTATCAAAGTCAATAAGAGCAAAGCCAAGGAAACCACGCATCCCAACCTTTTCGGTGACTTTTGCGATTGTGTCTTCAAAATAATACATGTCAAGGTACGATGTTGTACCAGATGCGATCATTTCCAAAAGTCCAAGCTCTGTACCACTCTCAATATATTTCTTGTCAAGCTTCGCCTCAACAGGCCAGATCCGCTGCGCAAGCCAGTCTTTAAGCAGCATGTCATCCCCATATCCGCGAAACAATGTCATCGGAATATGCGTATGGGTATTGATTAAACCAGGTAAAACGAGTTTCTTTGCTCCATCGATTTTATAATCAGCCTCAATAGAAAGCGGTTTCTTGGAGATCTGAACAATACGATGATCCGCTATATATACATCTCCCTGAAGTTGCTGTCGAGAATCATTCTGAGTGAGAATCGTAGAATGTCTAATGAGAATGCTCATTGTCTTGCTCATCATCTATCATTGGTGTGGCTTTCTCCCAACTATCGTTAAAATATTTGTTGAGTTTTTCAAGCATGTCTTTCTCAACGGTCCACACACCAAGCTCATCTTGCTTGATAGGCCCTGAAAGAATCAACGCCCGATCATCACCAAGGATAAAGTTCCCTCTGATACCCGAATGCTGCTTCACATCTATTCCCTTCAACATCGCTCCATTTTGATATTCATTGACCACGACTTTTGCGTTCTTCGGAAGCTCGATAGCCCCCATATTCTCCGCGATAATACGAGGATTTGCTATTTCCGCGATACTCCATTTATGAGTTGGTCTGGTTCCCGGTTGTGTTTTATTGACTCGTCTCATCCCTATCTCAATGGCAAGACCCACTGTGATAACACCGATGATTAAACCTATAACAAATGCTATGACATCCATCTACTATCCATCTCCTACAACAGGTAAATCAACATCCAGGATAAATAGATTTTCCCTGGCTGAATAAAAATAATAACCAGGACAACCTTTATGTCCCATAGCGATATTCAGGACAAAAATCCCGGGTTTTATCACTATGGAAAAAACACTTCAACAACAGATACAGGAATTAAAAAAGAAACGCCATGTAGTGATCCTTGCACATAACTATCAAAACCCGGAAATCCAGGATGTCGCTGATTTTGTTGGAGACTCCCTTGACTTATCCTTAAAAGCAATCAAAACAGATGCAAAAACCATCGTCTTCTGCGGCGTTGATTTCATGGCAGAGGCAGCCAAGATTTTAAATCCTGAGAAAACCGTGATTCTTCCCGATAAAACCGCAAACTGCCCGATGGCAGAGATGGTAGATGCAGAAAGTCTGAGTTGGCTTATCAAAGAACACCCTGACGCAGAAGTAGTCGCTTATATTAATACGACAGCGGACGTCAAAGCATTAGCTGATATCTGTTGCACTTCTGCAAATGGCGTGAAAATTGTGAAAAGCAGAACTCCGAAAAAAATCATTTTTGTCCCTGACCGGAACCTTGGGCTATACATCCAGAAGCAGGTTCCAGAAAAAGAGATGATCCTCTGGCCAGGAGTCTGCCGCACACACCATGATATCAGAAAAGAAGATATCGTATTGTTAAAGAAGAAACATCCGCATGCTGAAATCCTTGTTCACCCAGAATGTCAACCTGAAATCATCGAGTTTGCAGACTACGCTTTTTCAACCAACGGAATGGTCAATCATGCGAAGACGTCACCGATAAAAGAGTTTATCATTGGTACGGAAAAAGGGCTCTGTTACCGATTGGAAAAGGAAAACCCCGGGAAGAAATTCTATCCGGTTCCTACAGCAATATGCCCAAATATGAAAAAAACCACACTAGAAAAAGTATTAAAAAGCATGGAGACTTTGGAACCGAAGATAAATCTCTCTGATGAAATTATGCAGAAGGCACGTGTGCCATTACAACGTATGATGGAAATAGAGTGAGGCGAAAAACTATGAAGCGAATTTTCATGGATAATGCGTCCACCACGAAAGTCGATGCTGAAGTACTTAGTACGATGCTTCCATATTTCACGGAATACTATGGGAATCCCTCGTCGATCCATGCATTTGGACGAGAAGCACAAAAAGCAGTCGATACCGCAAGAACACACGTCGCTGATTTACTTAGCGCTAAAGACGATGAAATTATTTTTACCGCCGGCGGAACCGAATCAGATAACCTTGCCATTAAAGGAGTTGCCTATCTGAATAAAGATAAAAGAACAACCAAAGGACCGCATATCATTACCTCGACAATAGAACATCCGGGAGTTCTTGAGACCTGCCGGCATCTTGAAACACAAGGATTCCAAGTAAAATATCTTCCCGTCGATAAGGATGGGATTGTCAACCCTAACGAGCTCCGGAAATCGATTTCGAAAAACACGTTTCTTATTACCATCATGTTTGCGAACAATGAAATTGGAACCATTCAGCCAATCGAGGAAATCGGGAAGATATCCCATGAACATGATATCATTTTTCATACCGATGCAGTACAAGCAGTTGCAAAGCTTCCTATTGATGTGAAGAAACAACATATCGATTTGCTTGCGTTATCTTCCCATAAAATCTATGGGCCAAAAGGAATAGGAGTAATCTATGTTCGAAATGGAGTCAAGGTCCAGCCAATTATTCATGGAGGAGGACATGAGAAAGGGGTACGGAGCAGCACGCTTAATGTTCCCGGTATCGTTGGTCTGGGAAAAGCATGTGAACTTGCAGAAAAACGAATGACAAAGGATATTACTTATATGAAAACATTACGCGATTTCCTCATAAAAAATATATTACAAATTGAAGAAAGCCACTTGAACGGTCATCCAGAGAAACGTCTGGTGAACAACGCGCATTTTCGATTCACGGGGATCGAAGGAGAATCACTCCTCCTTGGATTAGATGAACAGGGCATTGCGACATCGACAGGATCCGCGTGCTCGTCTCAGAAGCTTCAAGCATCTCATGTACTGCTGGCAATAGGGTTAGACCCAGTTCAGGCACATGGATCCCTTCGGATATCTCTAGGACGAGAGAACACCAAAGAAGAAGTTAACTATGTCTCCAAAGTAATCCCTCAGATTGTTGAGAAACTGCGGGTGATGTCTCCACTCTGGAATCGATAAGATATGACGAAAAAAGCGGTTTGTTTAATCTCGGGTGGTCTTGATTCCGCTGTGACAGCTTTTATCGCAAAAAAACAAGGGTACGACCTGTATGCACTGTCGTTTCGCTATGGGCAACGTCATACAAAAGAACTTTCATGCGCAAAGAAG
>JAPKYG010000053.1 GCA_026394435.1 Methanobacteriota archaeon
AAAGAAATCACGATAGAATAAAGGGTATATTCTTGCATATCAACGATTCTGTTATCGATTACTTTTTTTGATTTGTTAAAAACTTTTCAATTACTCAGACCATTTGTCTTCGAAATATACTGAATCAACTATTTTATATACCGGCAGAAGGTAATTTCAGGAAAAGACACAAAAGTTATGCAAGGTTCGCTTTCCCCGAAAATACATTTATAGATGCATGTTTATGTAGTGAGTAGAAGATGTATAAAATATTCGTTCAAGGCATTGTTCAAGGTGTTGGGTTTCGACCATATATCTACAGAAAAGCAAAAGAACACACACTCGTCGGCTCGGTAAAAAACATTGGTAACGGTGTTGAAATCATCATTAGTGACAGAGATTTCATTCAAAAACTCACTGATCTTCCGCCTCTTGCAAAAATCTCAAATTACACGGTTAAGGAAATCAAATCAAAGAAACATTTTTCTGATTTTTCAATTCTTAAAAGCTCAGTTTCTAAAGGAGAAACCGAGCTTCCCGCGGATATTTTCATGTGTCATGATTGTCTTAGAGAACTCAGGGATGGAAAAAATAGACGACATGACTATTATTTCATCACCTGTACAAATTGTGGACCACGATTTACGATGATAGAAGATTATCCTTATGATCGACCCTTAACATCGATGCATCAATTTAAGATGTGTCTCCAATGCAAAAGAGAATACACCGATCCTCTTAATAGGAGATATCATGCACAAACAATCGCTTGTAAAATCTGTGGCCCAAAATTACGTCTCCTCAGTGATGAAAAAGACATTAGCGGTAAATCGGATATGGAAACGATTAGGAAAGCAATCGATCTCATCAAATCTGGGGAGGTACTATCAATCAAAGGAGTGGGTGGGTTTCACACCTGTTCATTATGTGTTGACGAGAATGTGGGAAAAGTAAGAGAGATGTTTCACCGCCCCCACAAACCATATGCTCTCATGGTCAAAGATGTAGAGATGGTTGAAAAGATTGCGTTCGTATCTGAAAAAGAAAAAGAATTATTGCAAAGTCCTCAACGACCAATTGTTGTTCTAAAAAAGAAAAAAAAGGATGTCTTCAAAACCACCTCGGAGTTAGATACCATTGGAGTGATGTTACCCTATACAGCGTTGCATTACCTCCTATTTGATTATAGTAATGAACCGCTCTTAATGACATCGTGCAATATTCCAGGAGAACCTGTATCAATCGTAGAACAAATAGGTAAATATTTCTTGACTCATGAACGAAGAATTGTCAATAGATGTGACGACTCTGTTTTAAAGGTTATTCATGACACAACGTTTTTTCTCAGACGTTCACGGGGGTATACACCTATTCCCATCATGTTACCGGCAGAGTGTCAAGATACTGTTGCGGTGGGTGCTGAGTTAAATAACGTCATCTGTACGACAAAGAAAAATAAATGTTATCTTTCTCAGTACATTGGTGATACATCAAAATATGAAACATACAATTTTTTAAAAGATACTGTTATGAAGTTTATCCATCTCACCCGGTTAAAACCACAGATTATTGCATGTGATCTTCATCCTAGCTATAATTCAACAATGTTTGCAAAGGAATTAGCTACAATGTATG
>JAPKYG010000184.1 GCA_026394435.1 Methanobacteriota archaeon
TAGCTTTTATCGCAGTGTTATAATCCATGGGCATCTTGAGAACCGGTGGCTCTTGTTTGGGGATGATAATTTTCTTTTTCACTAGCTCTTTGTAGACCAGTCCTATCTTCTCACCATAGTCATCAAAGGAGCTCGGAACAACCGCACCAGCTGCTTTGAGAGCAACGTTCTTCGCATCCGCTGTCTCCGAATCTGAACCGGCCTTTGCTCCCGCATGACCGAACTGTACCTCGGTCTTAAACGCCTTTGAACAGGTCCCGGTCACCCACATCACCAGGGGTTTGGTGATCTGTTTTTTCTTTAATGCATCAACGATTGTATATTCGTCAGATCCACCGACCTCACCAAGACAGACCAGCATTTTTATCTCAGGGTTCTTCTCGAATCGCAACAAATGATCAAGCAACGTAGACCCAGGGTACCGGTCACCACCAATCGCGATCCCCTCATAGAGACCATCGGTGTTCTGAGAAACAATATTATACGCTTCGTTGCTCAACCCCCCTGATTTTGAGACGAAACCAACCGAACCTGGACGGTGAAGCTTTGAGTCCATGATGTTCTCAATGGTTCCTCCGGTGTTCCCGATCTTAAACGCGCCAGCAACAATTCCTCCGACGGTTGCAGGGCCGATAATGATTTTGTTTAACTGTTTTGCTTTTGCAGCTAATTCCCGCATTCTGCGTTCTGGGACGCCTTCTGCGATAATAACAACGGTTCTGATCTGCGGGATTGTGAACGCCTCCTCTGTTGACGCTGCAGCGGACCGAAACGACGCAAAGTTGATCATCACGTCAACGTTCTTGTGTCGACTCGCTGCGTTCTTCATTGACTTGTACACGGGAATCAAAATCTCTTTTGGTCCGAAGAAAAACTTCTGAAAACTGTCAGATCCTGTTGGGTTAACAACCGCAGCAACAGACGGTGTTTTTCTTCCGGAGACGTAATCAAAGTCCAGCATCCGCTGCACCGCGTTGGTCTGCATGTTATAGATGAAAGCCTGGGTATCCTTATCAAATAAAATATACTCTTTTCCTGCCATGGTTATTTCCCTCCTTTCAACGCCATTGAAACAATCTTTGTCATGTGTGTCTCTGGTCCGTACACTTCAATAGGGACACCGAGTTGCTCACCGAGTTCTCGCATGACCCGGAGACCCTCTTTATAGTTTGGTCCTCCTCGACGAACATAGATTTTAACGTTGTTTTCTCGGAGTTTCTCTTTGTATTCTTTTAACGCCCGGACAATACCTTTGAACGTGTTCGCGACATCGGTGAAGTTTGCTATACCGCCACCAATTAACAAGAATTTTCCTTTCGGGTTCTTCTTCCGTGTCATCAAATCAAGAATAGTTCGCGCATACAGGTACGTGAACTCCTCGTTCGGATCACCAGAGTATTCACCGTAATTTGCCATCTCACTCATGAAGCCTAGATCTGTGATCGTGTCAGCGTAGATGACTGATGCGCCACCACCCGCTACCATCGTCCAGACTCTTCCCTCCGGGTTGATGATCGTAAGTTTCAACGAAGCCCCAGTCTTGGAATCCAGCTCCGCGATGTATGCTTCTTCTTTGGAAAGCATTCGCCCAAACGGCGAAGGAAACGTAATCTCACCCCATTTCTTCCCACTCACAAACTCCGCAGTATCATCCAGTTTCGCAGCAAGATCCAACGGTAAAATACGGTTTCCGTTTACCACAAAGGGGTTGATCTCAAGATATGTGTAATTAAGTTCAGCGTAGAATTTATACATCCCCTCCATGCAACCAGCACTAAAAGATCGCCTCTCACTCGGAACCGTCCCTAACAAGTGTTGTTCAATCTCAACGCGGGTTGGGTAC
>JAPKYG010000090.1 GCA_026394435.1 Methanobacteriota archaeon
GGGATGTATACGATCAGCGCCCGCTCCTTCGATGGCAAAGACTACTCAGAGATACAATCAATCACTGTGACGTTGAATAACCCAACATCTGTCGACTCTGGTGCTCACAAATGGGCGATTTTTATTGCTGCAGCAAACTTCCCTGAAGAAAATGACACGAAACTTGGGAACGGCGGCCTGTATCTTGCGGAGGACATGGCAGCGTATCTCATTAAAAACAGCCAGTATCCAACCTCAAATATCATGATTCTTTTTGATGATGGATGGATCCGCAAAGACAACGGGTATGGGACCAAACAAAAAACATTGCAGGAGCGGCCCCATGAGTACGACATTACCTATGGGAGCGCGACCAAAGCAAACGTCCTTGCCTCCTTACAATACCTTATCAATGAATCAAATACATACCCTGATAGTGAAGTATTTCTCTGGATTTTCAACCATGGTGCAGGGAACAAAAATCAACCACTTACTGGAGGAAAAATCCTCCAGAGCAGTGAGATATTCCTCTGGGATGACACCGTAACCGATAAAGAACTCGGGGACATCCTTGCTCCACTGGAGTCCAAGAAAGCAGCCATCCTGATTGACGCGTGTTACGCAGGCGGGTTTGCAGACCGAACCATTCTCAACCTCCGTACTTCGTTGTTCTCCCGATCCGGAATTCCCCACGATGGACGAATTGTTATCTCGGGTACCAGTAAGTTCCGTACTGGGTATGCAAGCACGACCCAGGGACCGATATTCTCTCTATTGTGGTTTGAGGGGCTTTCCAGTGGGAAAGCAGACGGCTACAGACCAGGATTATTTGATCGAGGCGTACCACGAAACCTGAAGATGTTCCAAGATGGGAAAGTATCTGTCGAAGAAGCATTCTACTATGCTCGAACCATGCTTCGCACCGATGAGAAATACCAGGACTTCAAATCCATGCAACCGCAAATCAACGATGAATATCCGCACCGTGGCGTGCTTCGGAACAGAGGCGAACTCATACTGTAAGAACATTAATAAAGCCTCAATCATTGAAAACCCTAAAATGAAAAAAGAGGCAACGTTTTGGAAACCAACCAAGAATGATATGGTGCAGTGTGTACTCTGCCCGCATCATTGCATTATTGCTCCTGAAAAGCGCGGTATTTGTGGTGTTCGGAAAAACGAACACGGAAAACTATTCACCCTTATTTATGGAGCATGTTCTTCTGTTGCTGATGATCCGATTGAGAAAAAACCACTGTACCATTTTTATCCAGGTTCTCTTGTTCTCTCCTTAGGCTCTGTCGGGTGTACGTTCAGATGTGACCATTGTCAGAACTATCATATTTCTATGGCGAGCCCCGAGGATATGTCACTACAGGATATTCCTCCTGAAAAAGTCAGTGAAATTGCAAAGGATCATGGCTGCAGAGGCGTCGCCTGGACGTATAACGAGCCAACCATCTGGTATGAGTACACGTTGGATGCCGCGAAATTGGTAAAGAACGCCGGATTGTATACGGTCTATGTCACCAACGGGTATATCGAGAAAGAACCACTAGAAGAGATAGCCCCGTATCTCGATGCTATGAATATTGACGTGAAAGCATTCCATGAGCAGTTTTATAGAACGGTTTGTAAAGCCAGATTAGCACCAGTCCTTCAGACCTGTGAACGTGCGAAAAAACTCGGGATACACCTTGAATTAACCTACCTAGTGATCCCCGGTTTAAATGATGATGCTCATGAAATCACAGAGTTTTGCCAATGGATTGGAGAAAAACTCGGAACAGATACACCAGTACATTTCTCCCGGTTCCACCCGGATTACAAGATGACACACGTCCAGGCAACCCCCATCAGCACACTCCTTTCCAGTTACAAAATAGCCAAAGAAGCCGGCCTTCAGTTCGTGTATCTCGGGAATATTGCGCATGGCAACTACGACAACACCCTCTGTCCCTCCTGTAAAAGCCTTCTGATTGAGCGGTACGGGTTCTCCGCCCAGGTAAAAGGCCTGATAAAAGGCAAATGCACCAGATGCGGGACCACCATCTCCCTAAAAATGGTTTAATTCGTCTCTTTTTTTCCTTCTGTTGAATTAAAACCAGTTGAAATATATAAATTAAGGAAAAATTTAATAAAGGTGGAAGCATATTTATCATTATAGTACAATAACAATAAACTAAGAATAATTGTACAGGTGACTCTATGATATCCTTAAAAAAGAACGATAAAATCATCGTCATTGTCGCTGTTGTAATCCTTGTTATTGCGGGTGTTGGCATTGCGATGTACCAATCACCAAAGACCTCAAATGTCCCCCCTTCAACAATAACGAGTGAAAAAAACTATGATGTCACCTGGGCAATACGAAACGGCACTCTGACTACAATTTCTGAGTTCGCAGAAAAGAAATCCCCCTATCAAGGAACAGTCATGATTCCAGAAGGAAACGTGAAGAGCATCACGTTTAACCTCAGCTGGACCGATGATCATATGACATTCATGAAACGAATGGGATTAGACAGCTTGACCTTAGATGTAACCACGCCAGATGGCCGTACTTTTTCAGACACAAGCACAAGTGCAGCAATCACCGGAGAAGGAACCATAACTTACACGGTCTCAACTGGTATTATTCCCCCTGTTACACCAATTAAAGCAAACAATGAGAAAGAAGCACAAGGAAAACTCAAAGGCACTGCATATTACGATGAGTCCTGGGCTAATAAGAACATTAACATCAATGTCAGTGTGCAAATCGGTGAACTCCGTATCATGAAAAAACTCCGTGACAAAGGAAATGACTTTGATTTAAAAATAACCTATCAATACTACGACGGAGCCCTAAAAGAGGATACAACCAAAAACACTGGAGGAGGCTCCAACACACCACCAAATGACCCTTGGGCTGAGCAAGAAAAACCACCTTACATATCAATGATTATCAATACCGGCTGCGGCAGATACGTTTAAAATGTATTAATATTTGAAACGGAGCAGTGCTGCGACTCCTCCGATTCCTTCAAATTTTTTTCCAGCCTCATGTATGGTATTAATGATAATAAAATCGCTATGTGTTTTTCTCGCGAGTTCTAATAAGTGTTCCCCGTTTTTGCTTCGTACCATCACATCTGAAATAAGCAGTTTTTCTGCAGCACCCCGTGACAATGCATCTTCCACTTCGTTCGTCCCGTAGGTGACCCGCCCGTCTTTTTTGATTTCCTCAAAGAGCTTTTCAATTGCCTGTGTCTCTTTCGACACCCGGTTTTCTTTTGTGATTTGTTCAACAATCCCGACCTTGAGTGCTTCATGGACACCATTCATGCCTGAGTTTGCGGTCGCATGCGTAAGACAGTTCTCAAACAGTGCAGGTTCCTTTTCCTTTCCCGCTCTCATCAAATGCTCCCGTGTAAACCCAGGACCAATTACTACAAGCGGGGAATCAGGTTTTTTTACGGTTTTTATTACAGAAAGAATTTCACCGTAATACTCCTGCGTCGTCTCTTTACTTTCATACATCTTCCCGGATCGATGCGCGTCAATCTCAGCAACAAGTTGTACCCCGCTCTGAAACAACATAGCCACTGTTGCAGCATCATCATCAAGGCACACAAACACCAGCATCGACTGCGTCCGTTGCAACACTGCCTCATCAATCCGCTGGAGCTGATGACCTTGCCATTGTTCTTTTATAATCGAAAGAGGTTGCATCTCCTCCGCATCAACATTAAACGTGTGATATGAACCAAGGTCCTGCGGGCCTTCCTCAATTACGCCTTGCACGCGAAGCCTGTTTGAGAACTCATGAAACGTGACTTTTTCAACCCGGATCCCGAGTTTCATTTTTTTCTTCTCTGCCTTTTTAGCCCGAATCTTATCCGCTTTTTCATCCTCAGAGGTCCGAAACGTTACAGCACGAACAAGATCCCCCTCCTGTATGATGTTATATAAATGCCAGATATCATCAAGGTTCTCAGGCACAAGCTTGATTTCGCCACTCTTCGGGTCTTTAAAGATAACCTTCACAGCCGATCACCTATTTTAGTTCAAATCCTATGTTTTTCACTATGGTAAAATCCCCCGGTGGAAGCACCTTTTCTACAACATCAGTTGAGACGTCGAAGGCTTTCGCAAGTTTCTGTGCAATCGCGCTTTTTTTCGTCACACCAGGAACAAGGATAGCATAACCCTTTATTGCACGTGCAGCAACTGCTGCCACAGGACCCCCCATGAGCTTTTCCACGTTTCCAACAGGAACAAGACCAACAGCAACCTCGAGTTTGCACCGAAAATAATTGCGCTTCCCTCGAATCATAAAAGCACCTTTTGGTACATACTCCCCGCTCTCTGGCGTCTTACTCACCTGTTCCGGCAATACCCAATACGCGGAGGCTTCACCAAACTGGTTCCATGCTCGTGAATACGATGCAGCAAAAAGACATGCTTCCTCAAGTGTTTTCTCAGAAATAGGGAGCTTCTCATCGTTCATCCCTCTACTTTTGATAACACAGCTGGGCGCACCATGGATATCAGCATGCGCATACCGATCACCATCTGAAAGATATTTCTTCACCACTAAATCGTTACTTGAAGCGTCTCTTCCCGCAACCACCAGGTTTCCCTCTGTTGAGATAAACCAGCGGAACCTTTCGAACCACCATTGTTTCTCATGTTTGACTTCTTTTTTCTCCTCGACAACGTCTGTTTCCTTCAGTGTCTCCAGTTCATGTTTTGTTTGAACGACCGCTTCTTCCGCTCCTTTCAATTTCTCCTGAAGCTTTTTACCCTCCCCGTACATCTGCGCTGCGTTTTCAGAAACGCTTTTACGGAAATCCAGTGCGACTTCAACGCTGTTTCCTTTCCCATCAGTAAGAAATACAATCAGTTCGTTGGCGGTTGGATCAAACTGTTTCACCAAAGGATTCTGACGGATTTTGCTTATTCCGTCCTCTTTTTCTTTTTGTCTCAGTAGCACCGTAATTTCTTGTAGAACTTTCTCACATGTCTGATAATTCAAATAAATAAGGTCTGCTTCGAGTTTCTTCTTTACAATACTTTTCTTGAAACCCTCAATCAATTCCTGCTGTTGCACTTGCTGACGCTGTAACTTCTCAGTGTTCTTTCGATGTTTTTCTTCCTGTGGTTTTATAACTTTTCGAACGTGAATAAACGGTTCAAGGCCTTTAGAGAAACTCACGGTTGGCTCAAATTTCATGCCGGTATAACTCAGAAAGGGTACAGGCAGGATATCAATGATGGTGCCATCCTTCTTCACAAGCACCGGTTGAATTTTTCTTTCTTGAAACATTGTTAAGAACTTCCGCAGTTCATCATATATTTTTTTAATAGACATTTCATTTACGTCTGATACTTTTGTATTTTTATCAAGGCCAGCACGAACACAGATTTCCTCTGCATACATCCCGCTCAGATTCATCGAAGTTGCAAGCGTTCGAACAAGATCCTTTGAACTCTTTGTAAGTAACTCTTTAAATTTCTCTTCAGTTAAACGAAACGGGTTCGTCTGCGATGGCGGCGGCAGATACATCTCACCACTTTTAATCAAACGGGAAGCCCATTCCTGCTTGATAAGCGGACGGATGATTCTCCCCTCGGGATTAAGAAGAATAACATTCCCCTTGGAAAACAACTCACACACTAGCGTATAGTCCCCTTCTTTTCTTCCGATCTTAATCTTTATGATGCGATCGAATTCATGCTGTGTAATCTCACTGATCTTCCCATTGAGCAGATATTTCCGCAGTGTCATCGCAAACAGCGATGGTTTCTCGGGGGCTTCAAAAGGTTTCTGGGTGAGGCAGAGGAGTTCTCCGTTTCTTATGAAAATTGATACTTTTTGATTCGCTGTTTTTTGTTGAACTCTCAGCAGGATCTCGTCGCGAGAGAGTTGATAGATTTTTTCTACATAACATCCAATCAGGTCTTGAAGTTCTAAGACAATGGCATAGATGTCAAATGATGCAAGTCCTCGTTCCATAATTCGCATAACATTATCTATTTCAATGTTAAAAAAGAATAGGATTGAATTTCAAGGAAAAAAACAGAGGTCGAGAGACTTTATTTTTACTTTATTTGATTATCCGATCTTTTTAAAAACATTGATAAAACGTATCTCTCTCCAATCCGTTGAATTTCTACCAAGTTGATCGTTGACGATAACGGTAATCTGGTGTTTTCCTAGTGAGAATTTGTTGAACTGCCATTTAAACGGTGCCTCGGTATCGGTAAAGACCAATTTTCCGTCATAGTAAAACTCCGCGCGTTCAATAGGGATAGTTGCATAGTCGACTTCTGCCCAGACCCAGATATCATTGATGACGGTCGTCTTGAACTCACCGATCTCGCGCTTTTTCATTCCATCTTTATAGAGAAATCCGACGCGTGGTGAGGTAATACGCACTTGTGGGGGTGTTTCCGTAAGATCAGCAAGATAGGCGAGTGTTCCTGCGATCATTCGTGTGGTGTTGACCAAGTAACTAAGGTTCACGTTGCTGAGGTTGTCCCGTGCTGAATGGAAATTTGGGTCATGGTCTCCTTCCCAGCAGCAGACTGACTCCCAGCCATATTCGAGAAACGGTGCGAAATCACTCCCGGACATTTTGTGTCCTACTCTGGTGATAGCGCCGCGATTTACGGTGAGTCCAATCGTGTAATCATTGTTGATAGTCTGGAAGATATCAGCGACCCAGCCAGCATCCTCGGTTGCGGTGACGGTCATCTTTCGACTCCCTTCATCATGGCCGATCATATCCGCGTTAATTTCAACAAGAATGCTGTCAGCCTGCTCGTTCGCTTCTTTTGTGTAGGCGCGACTGCCAGCAAGTCCGATTTCTTCGCCAGCGAACGTCACAAATTTAACCGTACGTTTAAAATCAAAATGGCTCAGTGCATAGGCTGCGACAAGCACGGCGACGGTACCTGATCCGTCATCGTTTGCCCCTGGTCCTTTTGCAACTGAATCATAGTGGGCATTAAAGATTATAGCTGAATTATCAGTGATATTTGTTCCCGGTAATGTTCCTTCGATGTTTTGGCCATTGTAGATGTGGTGATAGTAATTGTTCCCCCATGATGTCCAGTTTTGGTATCGTGTTTTCAGCCCCATATCTTGGAATTCTTGATGAATGTATTGGGCAGCTTTTTCACATCCGTAGGTTCCGTCCATCCGTGGTCCGAACCCTACGAGTGTTTTGAGGTATTCTAAGATAAGGTTTTGGTCGATCATTGAAAGAATCTCATTGATTTTTTGGTCATCGATGGTATTTGTTTGTTGGTTCTTAAGGAGAGGTATTGTTGAATCTTTCGTTTGTGAAAACGAGATAGATGATGCTGAGGCGCTGAGGGATATAACGATTAAAAGAACGATTGCTTTATATAAGGTACTGACCGATGATTTCTTCATAATTTCTTCGTACATTATAGAACTATTAATATTATATAGTTTTGCTAATAGAAATTAAAAAAGAAGTGGTATATTAGTATCTTTTCTTTGGCGGTGATCGTTGAGCGATTTTTTTGACGGTTTGTAAGAGTGTGTTGATATCAAATGGTTTCGTGATATAGTCGTTGATATAGGGGTAGATTTCGTTGAATTCATCTCCTTGAATGCGTTTTGCAGTAAGAACGATGATGATGTTCTGGTCGGTGAATCCATCGACCGTCATTTTCTTAATTGTTTCAACACCGTCCATGACCGGCATCATAAGGTCAAGGATGATGATGCCCTGGAAACCTTTTTCGAGCTCAAGGAGGCAATTTCTCCCGTTATAAGCGGTAGTGACCTGAAATCCGTGACTTTCAAACAATTCTCGGAGACTGTAGACGATATCAGGGTCGTCGTCGACAATCATAATATTTTTTTGATAATATCCTTGCTCGTTCATATGATTATACTGTTAGCCATTTTACTATATAAAATTTCTTCGTCCGAATGTCAAAACGGATAAAAACCAACAGGTGTGATGGGATGGAGAGAGGTACCTCCTGGAAAAGGAGAGATGGGATGCTTTGGGCGGAAGAGGTACCTCATGATATTAGGAAGGACTTTTTAATTCTCTGTTTATTCAGAAGGATGGGATGTGGGAAGAGAAGAGGAGAAAAGGTGCTGCTGGATTTTTTGTTTGAAGATTGTGCGCTCCCCCAGGCGGATACTTGGATGGGCAAGTATTGCAGCGGTTGTGTTAGAGGAGTTTTCATATTTTTTAATCCCTTCACCACTTTGCCATGCATTTCTGCCTGGCAATACCTACAACCTACATACAATATATAAACTTTTCCTTCTTTGCATGGCAGAACTGACTGGCGATAACGAAATGCATAAATAGGTACGAGCCGATAAACTGTCGTGGAGAGCTACCAAGAGGAACTGGCACAGATAAAAACCATTCTAAAAAATAACCCGAAAGGCATGACGGTCACCGATATCGCTCGAGAAATACACATCAACAGGAACTCTGTTGCAAAATACCTCGACATCCTACTTATCTCTGGTCATGCAGAAATGGTCACGTTTGGTCCAGCAAAAGTCTTCTTTCCCTCTTCCCGAATCCCGCTGTCCGCACTGCTGAATTTCACCCACGATTATATCGTGCTACTAGATCGAGAATTGAAATTCTTACAGGTGAATGAAAACCTACTGAGATTCTTAAATATACCCCGGGAAAACATCATCGGTCATCATATCGAAGGTTTCTCCCTTTCTCTCTTTCAAATCCCTGAGCTGGCACAAAACGCAAGACGCGCACTCGATGGAAAAGAACTCACCATCGAAAAACATTATGGAAATGATAACGGCGAATGGTACCTGAGAATCAAACACATTCCAACGACCTTTGATGACGGAGAACCAGGCGTCACCCTCATTATTGAAGATTTCACAGACCGGAAACAAACCGAAGAAAAAATGAAACGCGTGATCCAAGAATGGGAGACAACGTTCAACGCAATCACCGACATGGTGTTCATTCAGGATAATGAATTTTCTATACTTCGAGCGAATCGATCGTTTGCCGACTTTCTCCATATGACTCCTGAGGAATGTGTTGGGAAAAAATGCCACCAGATCCTGCATAACATGAACGGTTCACATTCTTCCTGCCCCTGTACGCAAGTACAACAAACAAAAAAACCTGCGACTGTTGAATTCTATGAACCGCACCTCGATAAATACCTTGAAATTTCTGCGTCACCGATTTTCACCGATGATGGTGAGGTCACGGGTTCCGTACATATTATAAAAGATATCACCGAACGGAAAAAGAAAGAATAAAGGTTTGGTGGACTGTTTTTATGCGATTCCTGCAGTGGAGAGGAGACGGAACGTTACCAAGATAAGTAGGGTAAGGATCGCATTTGTTTTCAGGTCGAAAACCTTGACCCATTCCAGCAAAGCGATAATGATATACGCGAGAACTAGTAGAAGGATAAGTTGGAGAACGATGATTCCAACGGTAAAAAGAAAGTTATTCGTATCAGTAAGATGGAACAGGAATTCCCAGATCGTCGCAAAATAGGCTAGCAATCCAATGGTGAGTTGTGCTTTTGTAATCTCTCGCATGTATGTTGTGAGTGCATATTTCTTTATAAAGATTGTTCATGAGAATTATACTCGACTGAGATGCTACTTATTCCAGACTTGTCTGTATCGCTATTTTCACGGCATCAACCATTGTCTGAAGAGACATACCTTGAGGATCTTGCGAATCCAACAACGGGACATGAATGAACCCTGCTTTTATCGTACGGTTTTGGTCATTGGCATAACCTAACATCTGATAGAACAACGTATTGCACACGTAGGTTCCCGCGAAGATACTCTGCTGCACAGATATATTCGCATCTCGTATTTTTCGAACGATATCGTTCGTGTGAAGCAGTGTAATACGGAAAAACGGACCCGTCTTATCAATCCTGCGGGTAAACGACCAAGTTCCATCATTGTTCGGATATCGTTTCAGGTTCATCCCAATTTTTTCCACCTTGATAGTATGGGAACGAGCATTAAGTCCTGTACTGATTACCAGCACCGGATGATATTGTTCAATTACATGAATCGTCATTTCCACTGAGCTGTTAAAATCTACTGGTAATACAACCCCAACGACTGTTGCACCTCCAAGAGACGTGCCATTCAACACCTCAGCAATCAACTCAGAAGGATTCACCGTATAATTCGCAAAAGGCTCAAATCCGGTAACCAGAACAACCTGTGTACACGAGGCAGGAGAGGCACCTACTGAAAAATAGAGAAACACTATGACGAAAACCAGCATGCCTGCGATTCGTCTCATCACATGCTTTCTATGATTCTCTACCATAAAATCATTTCTCTTTTTGCTATCCTTTATAGGCTCTTGAGAGGGACATGATGAATATGTCCATTTCATCGGAGGCGACCTTCCCCGTAGTAGAATATGCGTACACCTCGATGGTGTGCTTTCCTTCCAGCGGTAAATACATCCCTTGTATCCTCCATTCATACGGTGGCTGTGAATCCCAGACCATGAACTTCCCGTCAATACAGAAGATCACATAACGAATCGGTTCTGTGCTCAACACCTCAGCACTCGTGATGGTTTTCCCTCCAAGAATGATCGTTAACCCGCGCAACCCGTTATACCACTGTTTCTCAAATGACGTTTGGAGGACCGGGTGATTGAAGAGGTAAGTGTATCCTTCGAAAGGTCGTCGGATGAGAACCTGCACATCAAGGGGTCGTTGTGCTATCTCTGCTGTTATCGCGCACATCAGTTTCGTTGCTTTGACGTAGTAGGACCAGTTCAGATGATCCGCGGTATCATTCGGTGAATGACCCCAGGGGTACCCGTCTTGATGTGCGATCCAGACGCCATCATATCCGTAGTCGACGAACGCTTGGTTATCTGCGCCCGGATAACTCGGTAACGTATCAATCGACATGTCGATGATATCATGGTATTTCTCGCTGATCATGGTCGCG
Source organism: Methanobacteriota archaeon (assembly GCA_026394435.1). Lineage (GTDB taxonomy): Archaea > Thermoplasmatota > E2 > DHVEG-1 > DHVEG-1 > SM1-50. The sequence goes on from JAPKYG010000090.1 coordinate 10,961, forward strand.
TAATCAGCGATCCAGTGTGATCGCAATGGAGGGAAAAACCGGAGGATTCGTCCTCCTTCGGGGGTGTTCGCGTATCCGATCATATCCATATTCAACACTGCGACGATGTTATCGCCACGGTAGGATGCGTCTCGTGCGTACGTAAAACTCCCGTATGTCCCGACTTCTTCGCCTGAGAAGGCGATGAACTTGATGGTGTGATTGAACTGATACTGGCTGAGGGCATGCGCAATCGCAAGGACCGCTGCGGTTCCGGATCCGTCATCATCAGCACCTGGTGC
>JAPKYG010000003.1 GCA_026394435.1 Methanobacteriota archaeon
TATTACTCGGTTGATGTTACACATCACCACAGGCAGTCGAGCGAGAGCAGCCCAATGTAACATCTCATGCATCAACAAGAGTCCATGGGATGAGGTCGCGGTAAACGTCCGTGAACCAGCGGCACTCGCTCCAATGCACGCACACATCGCAGAATGCTCACTTTCCACACAGATATAATCGCCCTTATATTCCCCTCGTGCGACATACTCTGCAATTGCTTCAACAAGGGTAGTTTGAGGCGTAATGGGGTAGGCTGCCACGACCTCTGGTTTTGCCATCACCGCTGCTTTTGCTGCGATACGATTCCCGGTATCCATCATGACCGTCATTTCTTCTTCGCCTCCTCCCGTTCCATTATAATCGCTTTCACGTTACATTCATTGGCGCAGACACCGCAGCCTTTACAGAAATCATAATCAATACTCACTGAGTCGTCTTTTTCGCGGTGGATGCTGCCTTCAGGACAAAAGATCCAGCATCGTAAACATTTGACGCATTTTTTCTTGTCAAGAATGGGTTTGAACACACGCCAGCTCCCGGTTTTCCCCATCGCGCCTAATTTAGGGTAGGACAGGCTTGTCTCAACAGGATATTTCTTCAAAAGTTCACCTCTGTCTGATCAAACGCATCTTGTGTTGCTTTCACGTTACGCTCGCCTAACTCCTTTTTACTGGTCCATTTACCTTGGATAACATTTTGGATTGACTGAAGCGTGACTCGGTTGAGAATCTTCGGGACCGAGCCGAGAATAGGGGTGTTCACTACAGGCATTCCTCCAACGAGGATATTATATTTGAGTGCGATGCTGGTCGCATCCACGGTTGCAACATGATATTTTTTAGAAAACTCAAAATCATTTGGTTTTTTTCTGGTGTTAATAAGGATTTTTCCATCATCCTTCATACCTTTCAACACATCGACGATATCCATGATGCTTTCATCAAGGACAATAACAATATCCGGGTTGTAGATTTCGCTTCGTAAGTGGATTTCTTCTCCTGATATTCTGGCAAATGCTCTGACTGGTGCGCCGCGTCGCTCTGCGCCAAATAAAGGGAACGCCTGCACTCCTTTATTTCCGTCTTGCAAGGCTGCAGCTGCAAGAAGGTTTGCTGCGGTGACCGCGCCTTGTCCGCCTCGTCCGTGGAAACATATTTCAACTAAGGATTTTGATGACACCATGATACCTTCCCGCAACTCGAAATGAAGATGCCCCATATAACTGTTTTGAAACCTCGAATGACCTTTGTTATTTCAGGGAGTTTAACTTCGATTTCATCGTTGCTTCTTTGTCTCTTCGATCATCGATTTTTAATTCGGTAATGATGCGTTCGGCTCCAGCGGCAGCAACAGCAAGATGTGCTTTTTGAACCACGTGGAACAAGGTTGCTAAATCTTGTATTTCAATGACGGTTGCCATCGCATTCGTCTGGAATTTCACCTGTTCTTTCTTCAGGGTTTCTGTAACAATTTTTACGTAGTTGCTCACACTGGTACCTTTTCCCAGTGGTGCGATGCTTAACTGTGCGATGATCATACGTTTCCTCTGTAGTTCTTTAACCTTCTACTCCTCATTAATCTTTTGATTCCATCCTCAATAACCACCCTAGAATGTATATATACTTAAATATATATTTTTAACTCTTCCGGAGTTGCACAAAATTCGTTATAATTACAATCCAATATAAGAAAAAAAAATGGGAATATACAAGCACGAAAAAACCAATTACACTAATCGATCCAATGGATCTCTGTTGTGGATTATTTCTTCCTCTATATCTTTGAAATCAGTCTTATCCAAATCCTTCATTTCTTGGCTGATAAGCTCTAAAATCCCCACAATAGAGATAATACTCAGCTTGTTGTTGTACCGACGACACGCTTTCAACAACTCTCCATAAAGTCTGGTTTCCATGGCTTTGTATTCGAATAATTTTGGGCTGTCAAACACGTTCGGTTCTTTATCCTCCATTCTCACATACCTCTCAAAAGAGAATCGTTTTGTAATTTATATTATTATTTCTCACGAAAAAAACGGTATTCTACGAGTTTGAATGGATACTATATTGTTGTTTCAACCTCTTTTTCATGAACTCTTCCATTTCGTCAAATGCTTGTTCCAAGGTTT
>JAPKYG010000042.1 GCA_026394435.1 Methanobacteriota archaeon
TATAAAAACAATTCATAAATCATACATTCATCTGGTCTTCCCCCAGATTTCTTCTGCTCTTGAAGGGTTGCTGCACCTCCGGTTTTCGCATTCATTATTTTCTGTTTCGCTTCCTCAGGGGTATCTGTAAGAAAGATTGCACTTTCTGGTTTTGACGATGACATTTTTTCCCCGGTCAAACCGGTAATAAAACGATGATAGGTGGATGAAGGCTGTAAGAATCCATATCCGCCAAGTGTTGGTTCTATGTGTGCGAGGGCTTCGTCGATACCAGGAATATCAGCTTCTTTTGCGGTGTTAATGTAAATTGCTTTATAGTCGGTGATGCGTTTCAAATCAGAAAACTCCATTGTTCGTAGGATTTTCTCTGCGGCATCTAAAAGTTCCTTAATGCGAGTATCAATTTTGACGAACACGCCGATTTTATTATCTTTTGTCACCGTCACATTATAGAGACGATGTGCTTGAGCAATATCTCGGCTGAGTCTGATATGCGGGTCTTGGTCTACCCCAACGGGTACAAGAGTTGGTCGTACACCACCGAACTTTTCAAGCTGAACGTGTAGGATATCTCCCGTTTGAATCAAGGGTGAGAAGATATGTGTCATATTCGTTGATCCTTCAAACCCGTACGTAGCAACCATCTGAGACCAGTTCACCTTCTTTCCCAGAAGAAAAGCAAGGTCTTTCACATCCTGATGTTTTGATTGGAAGTAGAGATGACAGCGCTCTGGTTTCAGCCCCAGCGCAATATAATTGGCGATGTATTCGTTCACCGCGAGATCTTTTGTTTCTTCCAGGGTGAAACCACGGGTTGCATACGCTTCAATGTCAGCAACCGCAATAAAAATATCTGCGCCAAGGCTCTGATAATACATGACCTCGTCAATCACCATCTTATGGCCCAGGTGCATTCGCCCTGACGGCATCAACCCTGTTAAGATCGCCCATGGTTTATTCCTCTGAATTGCCTCGTGAATGATTTCGAAACCTCGATGGCCAAACACCACGCCTCGTCGCAACAATCGATGAGGATGCGGCAGGTCCTTCCAGAGATCCTCAGAGAATTCCTGAATCCCGAATTCATCACGCAATCGTGTATAATCCTGATATGTTGTCGAGCTCCATGGGTCTATCTTCATAGGTGTTCTATCTCCAAATCAGGTATCCTTACAAAAACTTACCGTTGTTGGCGGAGGATAAACAGAAAATCGGGGAAATAATTATCATATAAGGTTTACTAAAAAAGAAATACTTTATATCTCACGGTCTCCATTACTCTAGAAAGGGATAAAAAAAGGAGTTTTTTCCATGAACCAGCATTGTTCACTCTGCGGCACCAATCTTCTGCCTGTTGACGAGGAAGGTATCTGTCATCTGTGCAAGATGTCAATTATTTTCAATGAGGATACGTTCCCCGATGTTGATGACTGCGCATCATAGAACCCTTTTTAAGGAGAAAAACCATTTGGTGGCATAATTGATATAAGACAAGATGCTATCGCTTTTTCCATTACCTATGAATCCTGAGTTAGAGAAAATCCTGAAACGACAGCATTACGCGATTATCGGGAAACATTCCGGGGTAAAACTCTGTCATTGGATGAAACAAAGTCTCCTCTTCGGCAGAGAATGCTATAAACAAACCTTTTACGGCATCAATTCACATCGATGCCTGCAGATGACCCCAGCAATTACACATTGTACACAGATGTGTCTGTTCTGCTGGCGATTCCAAAATTTTACGGAAAAAGAGTTACACGACGTCGACGATCCAGGATACATCCTGGAACACGCGATTGAGGCGCAAAAAAAACTAATCACCGGATTCAAAGGAGATCCTCGGTGCGACCAGAAAAAATGGAAGGAGGCAAACGAACCAAACATGCTGGCTTGCTCGCTTTCCGGGGAACCAACACTGTACCCGAAACTTGGAGAATTTTTTGAAGCATGTCACCGGAAAGACATTACTACGTTTCTGGTCACCAACGGGACAACACCCGCGGCTTTAGAACAGTTAGATCCCTTGCCAAAACAACTCTATGTCTCGATTGTCGCACCAACTGAGGAACTCTACAAGAAAATCTGTGCTCCCCTTATTTCAAATGGGTGGGAAAAGATCCAGCAAACACTCGCACTCCTCCCTTCCCTTGACACACGAACCGTGATTCGCCATACCCTAGTCCATGATTGGAACATGGATGAGAAATACATCGAAGCGTACGCGAAACTCGATTCTCAGGCGCAACCGACGTTTATCGAACCAAAAGGATATGTTTTTGTTGGTTCATCACGAAACAGGCTTCATTTCTCTAATATGCCAACCCATGACCAGATCAGAAACTTTGGGCAGAAACTCGCAGAACAACTCGGTTACGAACAAGTCATGGAAAAACCAGACTCACTTGTGGTTCTGCTTGCTTCGCACGAAAAAAACAGAAAAATAAAATAAAAAAAGGGAAAGGAAACAAGTTTTAGTATTTTCCTCGTAACTTCCGGCGTTCGACTTTCACGCCATTCGGAGAGACGACCATAAGGTTGTTGCCGATACCTGCGACATCGCCACCGACATCATCCGTAATCCGTTTTAACTCATTGGTGACTCTCTTGAGGAGTACTTCTTGGTCAGAAATGGCGGTGAAATCAAGGATCAGCACATTTCCACCATAGACATAATCTGTTAACTCCTTTAACTCCTCGTACCGTTGAATCTCAGCAATGGCAACATGCATCCGTGCACTGGACGTACCTCCGACTTGTGCATCTGCATATTTCTCGAGATCGATATATCCCTCTGTTGTTCCCGTTTTTTTCTCACCAAAAATTTTACTTGTTATTCCCATACTGACACACTACTCCTAATTTTTGCTCGTATTCTAAAATATATTTCTCTTTATAAACATTTGTAGTGTTCTATAATTACCCGTTTGAGATGGATTATAGATATGTCGAGTTTCTGGTGATTCTAGAGAAAAAGAAAAACATTATAAACGACAATCAAGGGTACTGGTTTGGGTGTGAGGTTGAGTACGTCCGCTAAGCTTGTCGAACGAATAAACATTAAAATCAAATTGTTTGATACAGGGAAATGGGAATGGAAGGTTCGTCAACGATTTATCAAAGAACCACGAATCAAGATGAACGATATGCTGAAGATACTAGATGAGATCAAAGCCGAAATCCTTGCGGCTGAAGGAAAAGCAGGAAAAAAAGAGGAAATAAAAGAAGAAGTTGCAGGTCAAACGGTGGAACAAGGAACACCTGATGCTTCCAATAATAAAAATACAATTGCATAATTTTTTTTTACTTCATAACCTTCATATCTTCAAGAGAACAGGGGCATCTTTCATGTTGTATTACCTCCACGGCTATCAATCCAGTCCTTTCAGTGAAAAAGGAACATTATTAAAAGAGACGTTACACGCCATACCAATCACGTACCGAGATGGAGCGCCTGAGAATCTTGTTATTTCCGAATGTCTGAGTCGTATTTCTGATGTAATAAAAAAAGATCAACAGGTGGTGTTGATTGGTTCGTCTCTCGGGGGTTTTCTCGCGGCAGCCACCGCTCTTACCCATCCTAACGTCACACAACTCATCCTTCTCAACCCTGCGATTATCCCACCCCGGACCGATCTCCATACAGTCCCGGGGATGCCCTACAGAATACTTGAGGAAATGATGGATCCACGATTGTTTGAACAGAAGATCCCTGCATCCATTACCATCCTGCGGGGAACCCATGACGACGTGGTTCCTGACGACTGGGTCGTATGCTTCGCAAAGGCACAGCAAGCGACGATACAGTTATACAACGATGACCATAGGTTCTCAAAAAACCTTCAGAAACTGCCTGTCATCATATATCAGAGCTGTTACAAAAATGACCTGTTGTTTCATTAATGAGTGAGCATCCATAACAGGTCACCAACATAATGGAGTGTTTTTACAGCTTTTCCTGGTTTTTTCGTTTTCATTTCCTCCCCGGTCATCATCGCAACCCCAACCGCCAGTGGCTTCCGATGTTTCTCATCACAGATCCAGACAAGATCATCTTTCTGAATCATCGGATCTGCATCGGTGATGCCTGGTGCCATCACATCAGCTCCTTTCGTGATAAAAACCACCGCGCCCATATCAACGACCACGAAATTGGTTTTCGGCTGATACTTATTCAAGCCTTGCAGCGTGAACACAAGCTTGTTATTATGCATCATAAAATCAATACTATCATCCACGAGCACGACCGTAAACTCCTCAAGTGTTCCGACATCGACAATGGCTTTGGCATCAAAAAAATCTCCATGAAACCTGGTTTTTAAATCATTGACCAGTTCCTTTACTTCCCGTTCTTTCAGACGATGTCGGTTCTTTATTCTCACGGCCATACAAAAGGCATTCTGTACAACATTTTAATAGTTATCCTGGAGAACACGGGCCCAAACTCTTATAAATGATATCTCTATTTCGTTTCTCCTAGGTAACAACCATGGAAAAACCATTAAAACTCCTACATGCAAGCCTCAACGGCCGAGTCATTGTCGAACTTCGAGGCGGTGTTGAATACCAAGGCGTCCTCGATGGCTATGATGTTCCCCATATGAACCTTGTCCTGAAAAACGCAGATGAGCTTGTTCACACCATAAAAAAAGGAAAACATGATAAGCTCATCGTCCGAGGGGACAATATCATTTATATATCACCTTAGAATAGGGGGTAATTACTATGACGAAAGGAACAACATGCAGAGCTGGGAATAAAACCACCCACATTGCATGTCGACGATGCGGCAGACATTCCTTCCATGCACAGAAGAGACGTTGCGCGTTCTGTGGGTTTGGGGAAACCAGCAAAATGCGACACTACAATTGGGTTCGAGAAAAGAAATAACTAGACCACATCTTTTTTTTCTTCAACTGTTTTTCCAGAAGATTTCTTGTATTTGTCTAAAGACCAGCGTCCTTTTTTTCCCCAGAGCGAATTATAGATACGGATTTCCACATATAAAAAGACACCAATTACGACGAGACACAATGCGATGTTGAAGGGAGACGAGAGATTTCTAAATACCTCAAGGGGAATAAAAGTATCGATAAGGAGGACAACCACGAGAAAGAAGCTTTTCAATGTTTCCTGGTAGAGTGGTCTTATTAAACTGTTCTGGATATTTTCTCTTTTTTTTCTTAACAGATAATGTACCAGGTTTTCTGTTTTTTCTACGTGAACATCCAGCCGATTCTTTCTCGATGCCATGCGCAACAATCCCTCAAATGATTCCATGGTATAAAACTGTATAGGAAACGTTCAATACAGATGACAAGCAACAAAATGATCTTTATGAAACTCTTTGAGGACCGGTTCAGTTTCTGAACAAATGGGCATGGCTTGGGGACATCGGGGGTGGAATCGACATCCTGATGGCGGTGTGATGAGACTGGGGACTTCCCCTTTCAAGTGAATATGTTTTGTTTTGACCCGTGGGTCTGGGACCGGGATGGCAGAAAGTAATGCTTTTGTATAGGGATGTAACTGCTCCCAGAAAAGATCATTTGTCGGAGCGTTTTCCACGATTTTCCCTGCGTACATTACTGCGACACGGTCACTAATATATTTTATAACGCTTAAATCATGGGTGATAAACAAATAGGTGAGCCCGAATTTTTCTTGAAGATCTTTGAAGAGGTTTAGGATTTGAGCTTGTACGGAGACGTCGAGTGATGAGGTTGGTTCATCGAGTACGATGAAATCAGGATTTAACGAAAGCGCCCGTGCGACACCAATGCGTTGCTTCTGCCCACCACTGAACTCATGCGGATATCGATACATATGTTGTTCATCAAGTCCAACTATTTTTAGTAATTCAAGAATCTTTGTATTCAATGCTTCTCCTTTGAATCTCTTGTTGATTTTCAATGGCTCTCCGATAATTTTTTTCACGGTCATCCGAGGATTTAACGAAGAGGAGGGGTCCTGAAAAACAATTTGCATATGAGGTCGTAACTTTCGAAGTTCTGACTTGGTGATCGCCATCAGATCATAGCCCATAAATACTAAGGTACCAGCCGTGGGTGGTATCAGATGAATGAGGATGCGACCAAGTGTTGTTTTCCCGCACCCGGATTCACCTACAAGACCAAAGGTTTCCCCTTTTCGTATCTCAATGTTAACATTGTCAACTGCTTTGATGTTCTCTTTTGTCGAGGAGAATAATCCTTCCTTCATCGGAAAGTATTTTTTCAAATTAGTCGCGTTTACAATAGTCTCTTCCATCTTCTTCCCTCGAGGTAACCGAATATTTCACGGTTTCGTAGTGATGACATGCAACTTGGTGGTCTTTTTCTACCTCTCTGAGTGGTGGATCGCATTCTTTACAAATATTGGTACGATATTTACATCGCGGGTGGAATCGACAACCAGATGGTGGCTCAATAAGATTCGGGACAGTCCCTGGGATAATATCTAATTGTTTTTGCTCTTCAGTAATTTTCGGAATCGCCCGCATCAAGCCTCTTGTATATGGATGGTCAGGGTTATCAAAGATTTTCTCTGTTGTTCCTATCTCGACGATATACCCGGCGTACATCACACCGACACGATCACACATCTCTGCGATGATACCAAGATTATGGGTGATCAGCCAAATTGCGGTTCCCACACGTTGTTGTAACTCTTTCATCAGGTCAAGAATCTGTGCTTGGACTGTTACATCCAGCGCAGTTGTTGGTTCATCCGCGATCAATAAATCCGGGTTGCATGCCAGCATCATCGCGATCATCACTCGCTGTCGCATCCCTCCACTGAGTTCATGCGGATATTGTTTTGCAACCTTTTTCGGATCAGAGATTTTCACGAGATCAAGTGTATTGATTGCTTTTTCAAACGCTTTTTTTTGTATTATCTTTTTTATTTTCCGTTTTTTCCAATAATTATACCAGGGGATTTTTTGGTCTTGTTCTGGAAACGACTCATGTAACAAAATAACTTCTGCGATTTGATATCCTACACTGTACACTGGATTTAATGCAGTCATCGGCTCTTGAAAAATCATAGAGATTTTTTTACCGCGTATATTCTGCATTTCTTTCTCTGTTTTTTTTAAAAGATCTTCCCCTTTGAAAAGGATGGTTCCTTTCATTATCTTTCCTGGTGGTTGAGGGATTAGTCTCATCACTGAGAGTGCGGTAACGCTTTTGCCACAACCCGTTTCACCGATCAACCCAAATGTTTCTCCTTTCCAAATTTGGAAGCTTGTTTCTTCCAACGCTTTAACGACTCCTTCGTAGGTGTAGAAGTAGGTTTTGAGGTCTTTTATCTTGAGTAGTGGTTCGTTTTCAATGAAATCACCTTCGTAATTTAGGATCGGTCACATCTCGAAGTCCATCACCGAGTAAGTTGAATCCAAGAACAACAAGCAGTATTGCAAGGCCCGGGAAGGTGACGTACCACCAGGCATGGAACATATGGATTCGACCTGAGGATATCATTAGTCCCCATTC
>JAPKYG010000153.1 GCA_026394435.1 Methanobacteriota archaeon
GAAAGTTCTGTATAAATCAAGATAAGTTGGCTCTGAGCTTTGGTCATTGGTGATAGTGACATTAATTTTATCACCAGAAATATTATTTATAGATACTGTTACATTTATCATCCCTGTATATCCTTTGGTCTGGAAGGTATAATTCTGACCTATCAATGGTGAGCATACGACCGTTATTGTTGTATCATTCCAGGATGCAGTGGTTACATTTGGGAAAATCAGCATTTGTTTTTCTCCATATGGTACTATATTTGAAAAATTCGTACTTTTGGTTGGTGTTGTACTCACGGTTACGGTAGTATCGGTGATGTTGATGATGGAGGTGGAATTCTCCCAGATGTAATAGGGGGCTGGATAAAAGACCATCTCTGTTTCATTGGAGCTTTGTAGATTATTAATGACTAATTGAGGCATGGTAAAATTGCCAAGATTCTCCATGGCTATCCATTTTAGGCTAAGATTTTCGCCGGTATAGTCAGTGACTTCTACGGTCTGGTTCATCCCAAAAGCAAGGTATTGCGTAGTAAAAATCGCCCCTACTGTTAGTTTTTTTGCTCCATATGCTTTCTCTGGGGGGATAGGACCAATTATTTTTGTCTGACCTTCTTGCATTCCGATGAGTCCTTCTATGAAACCTTTAATCATATCTGATGTATATCCAGTCTTGGGGGATGTCATGTTTGCATCGAAGCTTACAAAGATTTTTAAGGGTGTCCCGCCGGATTTATTTTGTGCGTATTTATAGGATGTATCAAAAATTGTGTTATTCGATGTGTACCTACCGATGTAATTGACATCAGCACAATCACCCTCTGAAATAGTCAGTTTCTCCTTAAAGAGATTTTCAAAAATGTTAGTATTAACCGCTATTAAGAATACAGATAGTGCTGCGACAACGATGATCACTAGCGCGATAAGAGCAATTTTTTCTTTTTGCATGACCGTGCTGAATGAAGTGGGTATATATTAACTTAAGCCTCTCGGTTTCTCCATATCCCACTGATGCATGTTTGAACTAATTTTGCTGCAAGAACTGCGGTTTGTCCATGGTCGTACGGCGGGCAGACTTCTACGACATCACAGCCGATGAGTTGAGGAGAAAATGCTTCGATGATTTCTAATACATCCATGGGGGTAAGCCCAAACGGCTCAGGCGTACTTGTTCCAGGTGCATAAGCGGGATCAACGACATCGATATCCAACGTCAGATAGATTTGTTTTTCCTTCAGGTAGGTTTTTGTTTGTTGGATACTCTTCCCAATCCCTATTTTATTAATAGTAAATGCATCACGGAAAAAGAGTCCCTGCTCATGCGCCTGTTCATATTCTTCTTTTTCAGCGGATCGTATACCTAACACAGCAATGTTCCCGAGAGGAATATGATCGGCAACCCTGCGGATCACACAGGCATGATTGTAGAAATCGTTTTTATATTTCTGACGGAAATCCATATGAGCATCAAGGGAAATAACCGCGATATCCTTTGGAAATGCTGCGATGATGCCAGGGGTGATCGAATGGTCTCCCCCAATAGCAATAGGGATTTTCTTTTTTGCAAGCAATTTTGAGGTAAACGTCTTTGTTGTTTCAAACACCTCTTTTGATGTCAGATTCTGGACATCAAGATCCCCATAATCATGCACGAGGATTTCCTCAAAATTAATACCGGTTCGAAGATCATACCGCTCAAAATTCCAGCTCGCTTGCCGTACCTCATGGGGTGCTTTATCTGCTCCATGACGGAATGATGAGGTTTTTTCAAAAGGGACACCAAACAGCATGAACGATGCATCATCAAAACTTGATTCTGCATCTGCAAAATAGTTAGGGAAATCCATAATGATCGTAACCTACACAATACATGGATAAAAGGTTTTATACTCTGGTAATTTTTCGTTTTCCCATGGCTTGCAAGTACAGGATTTCTTTTCCTGGTTCAAGCTGGCCTTTAAGATCTTCAGAGATTGGCATATCAAAAGTCTCATAGGTCTCCAAATCCATCAATTGAACGACATCAGCACCCATGAGCGCAAGAATCTGCGCACTTCGTTTATCAATGATAGGGACTCCAACCTTATGTTTCACTGGGTGTACCACAACGCGTTTCTGCTCATCAAAGATACCGACTGCATCGATTCTTGCTTTTGCCTCACCATGCTTTCCTGGTTTTGATGTAGAAATACTCTGTATCTTGCATGGTTCCTCATCAATAATGATATATCGTCCTACTTTTAGTTCTCTTACTTCAGCCATTTCCTTCATGCTGTTTCACCCTTTGGAATTTTATAAACAATATCGTGTTCGCGAACCTTGTCTTTTACTTTTATTCCAATCGCATCGCCTGTTTTAGCGATTTGAACAGGAACTCGATTGATTTCCATGCGATCAATTTGCTGGGTAACATCTGTATGTGCGCCGACAAAATGAACGGTATCTCCTATTTTAAGTTCACCATCGGTGATTTTAATGGCAGCGACGTTAATATTTGTGAAGAAATGCTCAACAATTCCGATTTTTTCTTCAACCATACCTATTCACAATCCCATAATAGAAAAAGGTATACTTATACCTGTCACCTTTCTCCCTATTTTACAACCAGTTCATAGATCGCTTTCTTCCCATGTTTCGTACAGGTAAATGCTTCCCAGTTATCATCCCAGAGCATCTCGTTTTTACATTCAGGACAAGCAAGGCTTTCAATGACGTTCCGTTGACTTCTGACCGTGGTCTTAACAACTTGAACCAGTATTTTCTTCCCTGGGTCTAACGAATCAATGACATAGATAATCCCATCAGGCGGTAAATACGGAGTACTGTCATTTTTCATTCTTTTCTTCCGATAGGCTTTCATTTGTATCTTATATTTTTCCATCATCGTTTGTCTTCGGCCCATATTTTCACCACGATACTTGAATAAAAGGAATAACGTTTTTCTTTATTAAGCTCTTTCCCTATTGCGAGTACAGATATGAAAAGTATTCACTTGGCACTTGATAAAGAGATTCGAGAGATCCTCAAAGAACAAGGAATAGTAGAGTTGTACCCGCCTCAAGCAGAGGCTCTTCCTTATGCATTACGGGGGGAAAATCTTGTCCTGTCCATCCCAACCGCCGCTGGAAAAAGCCTGGTCGCGTATCTTGCGATTGTGCAACGTTTAAAAAATGAAGGAGGAAAAGCATTTTATATCGTTCCTCTCAGAGCACTGGCACGGGAGAAATATGAGGATCTGAAGTGTTTTGAGAAACTCGGATTAAAAGTCGGGCTCTCCACCGGGGATCTTGATGAATCTGATGTTCGTCTCTCAAAACACGATATAGTCGTGTGTACCTCTGAAAAAGCAGATTCCCTTCTGCGGCATGGGCTCCACTGGCTAGATAAAATAAAGGTGCTGGTCATCGACGAAATACATCTTATTCATGACCCGACAAGAGGACCGACTCTTGAGGTAATTATCGCGCAGTTTAAAACACTCAACCCGCACACACAACTTATTGCTCTTTCTGCAACCATTAAGAATGCTGTTGAGCTTGCTGATTGGCTGGGTGGAAAACTCATTCAATCAGACTGGCGTCCTGTGATTTTAAAAGAAGGCGTGTTTTTTAAAAATACGATCAAATACAATGATGGGTCCACGAAAAAGATAGCGGGTGACGGTAAACAAACAATGGAGTTACTTGTTGAAGAATCACTAAAAGACGGTGGACAGACATTGATTTTTGTAAACAACCGCAAATCAACTGTGTCTCTTGCTGCACGAATGTCCCTTATTGTTGCAGAACTGCTTTCCGATAAGGAGAAAAAAAACTTAAAAAAATTAACATCATCAATGAAACGGGGGCAGAATGAGGCGGTCTCTGTCGAACAATCGCTTATATCATGTGTTGAAAAAGGTGTCGCCTTCCACCATGCGGGGCTTGAGAGCAGTCAACGCCGAGCGGTTGAGCAAGGATTTAAAGAACATCAAATTAAATGTATCGTTGCAACTCCAACGCTTGCTGCTGGCGTAAACATTCCAGCGCGCCGTGTTATTATTCGTGATTTATGGCGGTACGACGAAAACTTTGGGATGAAGCCGATCCCCATTCTTGAGTACAAGCAACAAGCAGGACGAGCAGGTAGACCCCGCTATGATACTGAAGGAGACGCAATCACCATAGCAAAGGATAGTAACCAACGGGATCAAATATTCTATAATTATATATTAGCGGACACGGAGCCGATTTATTCAAAATTAGGCAGCCAACCAGCATTACGGATGCATCTTCTATCTGTTATAGCGACTCAGTTTGTCCACGATGCTGAAGGAATGTACAAGTTCATACAAAGTACATTTTATGCATATCAAACCGATGAATTTACCATTAAAAAAGAGGTTGATACTGCACTAGAGTTTCTCTTAGATAATCAACTCATAGAAAAGATGGATGACGGGTATCTCTCGACCTTGTTTGGCACAAGGACCTCCTCGTTATATATCGACCCGTTATCAGCGATTCAATTAAAAAAAGCGCTAGAAAAGTCTTGTGATAAGGAAACAACGCCGCTGTCGTTTCTGCATGCGATCTGCTCAACACCAGATTTGAGGTCATTGTATCTCAGGGGAACTGATGCGTGGGTTGAGGAAAAAGCAGAACAGATCCAACAGAACCTTCTGCTTGATATCCCTAGTTCTTCAAATGATGAGTATGAATGGTTCTTAAGTGATTTGAAAACCGCGTTCTTGCTAGAGGATTGGATAGAGGAGGTACCGTACGATGCTCTTGTTTCGAAGTATAACATATGGCCTGGTGATGTCCACAATGTGGTAGATATCGCGGAGTGGCTGCTCCATGCGACGAGAG
>JAPKYG010000024.1 GCA_026394435.1 Methanobacteriota archaeon
TGCTAGGTCATACAGTGAATGTTTGGTGTACGAAAAATCGGTGAACCATTCTTCAGCAAGATGGTGTTTTGCTGCCAGCGTCCGGTCCTGGGTTTCTGTGAGCAGTGAGATGTGTTTGAGTTGATGGGGGTCTCCGATGATCACGATGTGTTTCGCGCGGTAGAAAAGCGGGAGGGCAGAGACGATATCGCATTGCGATGCTTCATCAATAATCAAGATGTCGAAGAGGTTGTTTTTAAGGGGGAAGCTGTGTTTTGCAGAAAGATTCGTAACGACCCACACGGGTAAAAATTTTAGGATTCTCTGTAGAGTTCGTACTTGTTCAGAGAAGAGTTGCCGGAAAACGACTTGGTCTCCCCTCCATGATTCGAGCTGTTCTGATGCGGAAAAATACGCTGAGATGCGTTGTTTGTCTTCATCAGTTGCCTCTGCAAGTTTGTTTACCCACTGCTGTTCAAATAAGGGCCGTGAGATCGCGATTTGTTCCTTATGTAATGTTGCAAGCTGGCCTTTGAGTTCGGTGTAAGGGGGAACAGTGAGCAGTTTATTTTTTATTTCATGCATCTCATCGGTAGCAAGCTCCTTCTTTTTCCATGCGAAAATCCACTGCATCGCGGTATCTATCGTGGCTTTCTTGTTACTTATCATGTTCTGCAGGTATACCTTTAGCGGGGTGGGAAGTGTTTCGTAATATTTTCTGAAACAACTTTCTTGTTTTCTCTGATATCGTCCTGGATTGAGTTGTCGCAGTATTCCGTGGTTATCAAAGAATTTTTTAAGGTCTTCTTGTAATATGAACGAATCGATTCTTTCTAACCGCAAGGGATTCCCTTGCGTGGACATTTCATTTGGAAGCTGCTCGATTAATGAATCAATGGTATTCTGGGTGTTCTGCATTGATTCATTTAAGGCGGCAAGGCAGGTAAGTTGATTCTGAATTGAGCCAATCTGGGATGTAGTGTTTAGCAAGTCCATAATCGTCTTCTCCTGCTGTGATATTCTTTGAATGGGTTGTTTTACGAGTTGCTCGAGTTCTGATTTTGCGTTTCTTCGATGTGCTTGGTGGCCCATACGGACGAGGAGTTTGTATGGTAAAATCGCGTTTAACTTTTCAATCACTACATCAACTGCTTTGTTGTTTTTACTGGCGAACAGAATGGTTTTATTCTGATACACAGCGTTGGCGATGATGTTGAGTACAACCTGAGATTTTCCTGTACCTGGTGGTCCTGTGATGACCGTCAATGGTTTGCTAAGAGCTTTTTGCACAGCATGTTCTTGTGCGGGATTAAGTGAAAACACTTCTAAAAGTGGTTTGTCGTCCTGAGTAGTTCCTTTAAATAGAAATTCACCCGTAAGTAAAAGCAGAAGTGACGTGGATGCGAGATCATCAAGTGGTTTCTTTTTCAACTGACCGAGTTCTATAATCAAATTATGGGTAATATCGGTTCGTTCCCCAAAATACAGCATCGCTTTATTGACCAATTTTGGTGCTATGGTTCGTTTCAAGGGTTTTCCGTCGAGGGTTGCTGAGAAACCAGTACCATCAAAATGGAGCATTTCACAGAGTGATGCAAGAGCGGAGGAGAATTCTTCTTCCTCGATTTCTCGTTGGATGTTGGCGATTTCCTCAGACGAAAAGTTATACTGCGAAAGAACGTAGTGATTCAATCTCGGTTGAGATGATATGTTTGTCAAAACAATCACCTCATCTTTTTGTTCGCACTGCAGCTCCGTAAAAAACAATGGGCTAATCGTTCCTTCGGAACCGATCACGATAGGGTATCCGTAGAACAGGGTTTTGTTTTTCTGCAGAAGCAAAGAGGTCTGGAAAAACTTTTTGACATCTTCTGAGTTCTCGACTATTACCTGTTTGTTGTTTGCATGAAACAACATTTCCATTTGGAAGAGGGTAGACAAGAACTGTGTACCTTCTGAGGAAACATGGAAGGTGACGGATAGCATATCCTCTTGCTCAAGACAAGCGATGTAGTAATCAAGGAGATAGCTGAAGGTTTTCCCAGACATTTGCTTCGGCATTGTCCTCCCAGACAATTCCGTTCATTGGAGGTCCTTTCTCCCCCTTTGAACAAATATGAAACAGCAGAATCCTATATAAATCTATTTTTTGTATTATTTTATTAACATATTAATAACATCATGAAAAATAAAGGGAATGGACCATTATTTTTTTTCTTTTAAGCTTCTTTGAGCAGGCCTCCTTTGATCGCCCACTCGTACACGTTCCGGTTGTGATCGCCGATGTAGATTTCTTCACCTATCGTGTGTTTCTTTTTAATGGTCCAGATGGTGAAGCCTTTGATGACGATATATTTTGTAAGTCTAGATGTGGAGAGATATGCAAGGTCTTTGGAGGAGTAATCGGTGAGTTCTTTCTGTCGTTGGAGGCGAAACATCGTGTAATTCCCTGAATATGTTTTAATATCAGCGTCCGTCATGAAAAAAATCGTGTCGGTCACAGTATCTAAAAACTTACGATCATGGGAAACAACGATAACCGTCCCGGTATAAGAGTTAAGTGCAGTTTCAATAGCGGTTTTTGACTCGATGTCCATATGGTTTGTCGGCTCATCTAAAAGAAGGAGGTTATATGGCTCCATGATGAGCCGGAGAAAGGCGAGTCGAGCTCGTTCTCCCCCGGAGAGTTGTCCTGCTTTGTTATGCACCATGGTTCCTTTAAAATTAAACTGACCAAGGAGTGCTTTTGCATCGTCCTCTTCTAGATCTTTATGATCTTTAAGTATTTCGTCAAGGAGGGTGTTTTCTAGGTTGAGTGAGAGGTGTCCTTGGTCGAAGTACCCACATTTTGCTCCTTGGCTGATATTTATTTTTCCTTGGTTACAGGATTCTTCTTTTGTAAGCATTTTAAGGAACGTGGTTTTGCCACATCCATTTGGTCCGATGAGACCAATTTTTTGCCCTGCCAGGATCTCGAAACTAGCGTTTGCAAGGATTCTTTTTTCTCCAAAATATTTCGAAAGGCCAATGCCGTCCGCAATGTTTTTCCCTGATTTGAATGCGGTTTTAAAATGAAATCTGAGCAGGTAATTTTTCAGGACCGGGTTTTCCACACGTTTGAGTTTTTCGAATTGTTTAATACGACTGTTGATTTGAATATTGTACCGGTTTCGTCTGGTTATCTTTTTGATAGTTGCAAGTTGTCTTTTCATCTCGACAGATGCTTTCTGATAGTTCTGTTGTTTAATATGCTCTCTAATCTTTTTTTGTTCTTCATACTCTTCGTAGGTCGCATCATAGAGTTCAAGATGGGTGCCGCGGAACTCAAAAACCCGATCGACTAAATCATCGAGGAGGTATTGGTCATGGGAGATAATGATGACTGCGCAGGGGATATCAGCGATTTTTTGCTCAAGCCATTCGATTGTTTCAATGTCAAGATGATTCGTTGGCTCATCCAGAAGTAAAAGATCGCAGTTCTGTGGTTGTGTAAGGACCGCAGCGAGTGCGATTTTCTGACGTTCCCCGCCAGAAAGATTTTTCATTGGCATGTTTTCTGTGATATCTTGGAATCCAATTTCTTTGAAGAGACTTCGTGCTGTTTCGAGTTGTGCGGTGCTGCTGGATTTGTTCGTACGCATTTGTAGTTTTCTGAGTTCTTCTAATATTTCTTGATGACGAGATGATTCGTAGATTGCTGGGTCTTCTAACTGTTTCTCGTAATCCTTCATCTGTTGTTGGATGCTCTCTGTTTGTGCGGTTCGTGTGAAGAAGTC
>JAPKYG010000101.1 GCA_026394435.1 Methanobacteriota archaeon
CAAAATGCGAAAAACACCCTTTTTTGTTTAGGTTTGACGGAAATACTGAGAAATCAAGAAGGAGGAAACAACAACCGGATGCTTCCTGAAACCCTCACCGTTGTTGGTCATTTCTTGGACGTAGTAACCAATGCTGAACAAGATATTAAAGATACTGCCGAATCAAATCACATACCTACAGCAGGCTCTTTGCAGATTGGAGGAATGATGGGATTCCAGAGGATGATGATCGGGGGAAAAATGGTTACTTCATCCTGACCTTGCATACATCATTATATGTTTTCTAGTCACGAAATTCAGATAGAAGGCATTGTAGTGAGCAGAAACCTGCCCACTACAATACCACCCCCCAGACAAACAAATTAATATCATTTTTAATATATATCATTTATAGTGCAATCATCCAATCTTTACCATCAGATGAAAAGAATAATGAATCTTCCAACATATTATAAAATAAGAAATGACAATTATTAATAATAAAAATTTTTCTATTCGATAGAATTACTAAGAACAATATGAAGGAGGAAAGAAGAATCCATAAAATGTAGTTAGGATCGATTCTTTTGTATCTTCTCGATTTTGGATTTGTTTTGGAATTCCCTCCGATATAATAAACTCGACGTACTCTATTATTCCAGTAACTACTTCCTTATCACCTAGATTCTCTTTATTTTTTATAAGTAGATCATAAATCATCCATGGGTCATGTAAGACATATATTTTCTCGCTTGATACCTGAGGTCGGTTAATGGTAATCGGTGGTGTATCATTGTGGATGACCCCTTTATCAATTGATACCTGTTCAATAATACCTGTTTGTATCATCTTTCTTAGATGAAAACTGATTGTCGTTGGATGTTTTTCAAGGAATCGACTGATATCTTTCTGTGAACATTGCACAGCAATGAAAAACCATAATATAATGTGAAGCGTGGTTTTTTTTCGAAGACAATTGAGTATCCTTTTTTCTTTTTCACCAATTTCAAGTGAAATAAAATATCGACTGTATTTTCCATCATCTCTTGAGATGATAAATCCTTTCTTTTCGAGGTAATTTAAATGATATTTTAAAGAAGTAAAAGGAACATTCAATTTTCTTGAGATGTCGCGCATATGTAATCCGGAGTTTTGAGAAATAAACTCATAGATTTCTCGCCTTCTTTTAAATTCTAAAATAGTATTTTCCATGTCAAATTTTTATATTAATCAAAGACTTATATATATTTTTCTATCAATAATTATTAAATTCTTTTCTAAAAAAAACGTATAAACCGGGAAGTCCATTAACAGTTGGCAACAATGAATGAATTAGAAAAAACGTACTCTGTATGCCCAGTTTGCTTCCAAGAAGGAAAGATCCAGAAGATTAATGCGAGCATTATCGAAGATGACGAAAAAGTGTGGATAACAAAAGTATGCCAAAAACATGGATCTTTTAAGGAGATTTATTTTAGCGATGTAAATTTGTATAAAAGATGGATGAAATTTAAAGTAACGGGGAAACCGGTTTCTTATGTTAAAACGAGTTTATTCAATGACCCTGAACTCTATGCAGAACATACCTCTCAAACAGTGTTAACAAACCTCGTTGTGACCAACCGGTTCAATCTGAGACATAACCAAGATTTTTTAGACGCTAACACAACAGGTTATATCTATGAACCTTCGTTAGATCAACTCCGAGACTTGATGCAACAAACAAGATCAGAAAAACCCCTGGGTTCGAAATCAATTCAAATAACTGGCGGAGAACCGACACTCCGTGAAGATCTTTTTGAAATTGTTCGAATTGCAAAAAAAATTGGATTTTCACATGTTCAGATTTATACAAACGGGTTGAAGCTCGCTGAAAGTATTGACTACTGTCAACATCTGAAAGATAAAAAAGTCGACACAATCTATATGAGTTTTGACGGAGTTACTGAAACGACGAATCCGTTAATAGCACAACATAAAAAAGCTTTAGAAAATCTAAGAAAGGTCAACTTAAATGTGATTTTGGTGCCAGTTCTCATTGGCAATAAAAATGTCCATGAATCAGGTAAGATAGTCCGTTTTGCTCTTAATAATATCGACGTTGTCAGAGGTATTCATTTCCAACCAATCTGCTTCTGTGGTAAGAATACCAAGGTAAAAGACGATCAAAGAGAGAGTCAGCGTGTAGATTATGTTCAAATGATCGATGCTATTGAAAAAGAGTTTCTTGGGATGATATCACGTGATGATTTTTACCCCGTTTCCTTTATCTTCCCGATTTCAAGATTCATTGAAGCGTTCACAAAAGATCCCCAAGTTGAATTTACCGCTCATCCAGGTTGTGGAGGGTCCACATTCATTTTTATTGAAAATGGAAGACTTCTACCTATAACACGTTTTTTTGATGTAGAAGCCTATATGACATTTCTCAATGAACAAACCAAGAAAAAAGGCCCCCTGAGAAAACTACGTATTGCCTCAGCTTTCATAAAAAATATCGATAACTTTGTCGATGTTGAAAAGGCACCACAGGGATTTAATTTAAAACAAATACTGAAGGAAGCAGCTATCGGAGGTAGCCAGTATGCTCTCCGTAAGTTTCATCATCAATGCTTATTTATTGGTTCGATGTGGTACCAGGATGCATGGAATCTAAATATTGACCGACTACAACGTTGTGTCATTCATTGTGCTACCTTTGAAGGAATTGTTCCATTTTGTTCATATACTGGTCTTGGTTATGGCGAAAGAATCCAGGAAAAACATTCTATCCCAGTTGAGGAATGGGAGAAAAAAACCGGTCGTAGATTAGAAGATGATCTACGAATACCCGCAATATAAACTTCTCCAGTGTTTTATTATAATCTTGATAAAACTAATATTCATCTCTTAATTGTGGACTAAGAATCTAACATCAATATGAAAATTTTTTCTAATCTTATATTGGAATAATGTATGGTTTATATGCTGGAAACCAATCGAAGTTGATCCAAGGTATATGCACCCGTCCTTTTATGAGTTTAGGGCCAAATCCAATCCAAGTATCCCAATAATTTCTGATCCAGTGGTTCCGTTCAGAAAAATATTTAAATCTTCCATCAAAATAGGCATGGCATGAATTAGTTATGAAGTTATTTTTTTTAGTAATATGAAAAGTGGTATATGAACAAATAATTCCGACCCCAGTGTTATTTGCGATATTGTTTCCGATGATGGTACTATGCCTAGTAAAAGCTTCATGGATACCATTACTATTATTTTCGATTTTGTTCTCAGAGATAATGTTATACCGAGCATCACCGTAAATAATCACCCCTTCAATATTATTTGAAATAATGTTCTTCGATATAATGCTATTTGGGCACCCATCGATGAAAATACCATGCTGATTGTTGACGATGATATTATCGGTAATAACTACATAATCTGACATATAAGTTATGTGAACTCCAGCGTCAAATTTAAATTCTTCAATTGGTCCACTATGTCGAACAGTGAATCCTCCTAAGGTGACATTATCGGCATTTATTTCTATAACATGACCAATGCCGTTTCCATCGACAATCGTACTGTATTTATTCTCTCCAACTAGTTTGATATTATTCTTTGTTATGATGATATTTTCATAATACGGTGAGGATCTGCTGTAAACAAAAATAGTATCGCCAATGCTTGCATTATCAACAGCATCTTGAATTCTACTATAATTTTCTGGTCCACTACCTCCAACATATAACGTGTTTCCGTTATAATTTCGAAAGAGTAAGGAGCCTGATAATTCTTCGAATCGAGAAGCACTAACAGATAATATGAACCCAAGTCCTAGAAATAAGATAGTAGCAATGCATGCCACTCTATTTTTCATTGGTAAATTCTCCGATATTTATGAATGATGATGTCATATAAATCTTTTGAAATAGAATCACGTGATGTTTGATCATCGTTCAGAAGGGATTATATCTGTATTATCTCCGTCATCGCAGCAATGAGTTAGTTCGACATAGGCTTTTCCACTCACGGAAAAGCCATTGATGGTCCCAGAAACTGTACAGATTCCTTCCCAGAAACAAGCACCTGGAAACAGTTCTTCAAGCAATCGCTGAAGTAATAGATAATTTTCTTTTACTCGCATCACTTGATCTAAAAAAACTGGAGTTACAATAAGATCAATGGATTTCGATGTTTCGATAATATGCCATTTGGAGGAATAGAAGCGATGATCTATGGTATCATTCCAGGATGCTTGTGGTGTAATCGTATAATCCTCTAAAAGCTCTGAGTATCCATCACTGTTGAGCAAGTTCATACCTCCAGTAAATGATTGATCATTCTTCTCCCCTGTTACACGATCCCATGTATCGGCAACCATGATATCTCTGTTATCATCAAGTTGTATAGAAAACCATTCATAAGTCAATGCAAGGCCATAAGGAGGTTGGTTTTTGTCGAAAAAATTACCCCATTGATGATCAATCCATGCATATCCGGTTACCTCTTCAGCAATTCCATGTATCATAATCGATCCTGTCACTGTAAGTTTTGTCAGACTATAATAAAATGAAAAACCATATCCCCCAAGATCGAGTAAGCCATCACCACCAACAATTAATGGTTGTTTGAGACAATCCATATCAACAGCAAGCTTCATGGGTTTAGAATCTTGTTGAGAATCACCACCGACAACTAAGGTGTACTGGAAGGGAAGAAGATCCTGGCCGTTAATCTTGGTGCACCAATGGTCATATTGTAGTAATTCTTCAGTGTTATATCTGTCATTACCGTTATTACTAACGATGGCGATTGTCTTTTGAATGGTATCTGATTGTGTTGTTGTTATCGGAGTATTTTGATTCATGGGTTTCGTGGTTGTCTCCACATATTTGGTCTTCATATATATTTCTTGATTTTCAGGAATTGAATTCTTATTTACTATTTCATTACAATTCAGATTGGCATTTTCATTGTTATTTTTGATATATTTGAAATTCAGATCAAGATGGTCGTTACTTGCTGTAAGTGTCCCTATTTGTGCGTTACTGTAGATTTTTTCTGATGCGATATCAGAAATAGAAAAAATCCTGACTTCTTGGTTTTCAAAAACCGTTGAATTGAGTTGGTAGAAAGCAACAAAAGCTCCATATTCATGTCCTGATTGACCTATGAGATGGAAGTTTGCGTACCACCATTCAATCTTATATTCTTCGTCATGGGATCCTTCATCAGTAGGAAAGACGATGTCGGTTCCTGGAGGGTGATAAGGATAGTGTTTCCAGAACCTGTTTGAATATTCATGGTCGACATTGCCTTCTGCACTTACTGCAATATTTGGTACAATCATCAATACAAAAAGCCAAAGAGAAAGTATTCCTTTTAACCTGATATGTGTTTTTCTACTTTTGTGTATCAATCTGTTTCTCTCATTCATTGTTTCTCACCACGTTTTTATTACCAAATGTTGTGTTTGAATTCATATAAAAATCGTGTTTGACAACTGATACCATCTTCCTGTACAGTCGTTATCAAAAAGAGTAAGCAACTCGTCAGTGTCTTTCTTATACAATCTTTGTTCCTCTATAGATTTCCTACTTAGGACCACTGCTGCGTTCGGGATAGGAAATATACTTCGGTTTTTTAAAAAAAACTAAAATAACATTGATAAAAGGTAGATCACGCCGTGACATTCACCTGGCATTCCGTCCGTATTTTAGGAAGCTCACCGACAGAAATTCGCAACGGTAAACACAAAAACAGCTCATCTTCCACAAACACCAGTCCGTTTTGCTCAAAGCTTTGTAACATCGCAATTAATTCAAACTCGGGTACATTCGTAAACATCTGCTGAAGCTGCTGCAACGACACCACATCCACACATGCCAGAAACATCGCACGTTCCAACTCATTTAACACAAAAATCCTGATATTCTGCCGATCACGCTTGTCATAGATTTTAATGAAACTCCCGCCGTCAACAAAATAAAACACCAACCGATCAATCGTGGTTTGCCGAGTAATAGTCTCAAGCTCGAATACCTCCCGTTCTTTCTTCCATTCTTCTACTAACGACTCCCATGGATGGTCAGTAGATGGGATCTTTCGATTGAAATCGTACACAAAAGAAAATCCCTTCTCCAAAAACTCTAAAGGATACATGATCAGATCGATTGGTGCATGTTCCAATCGTTCAATGTTGAACTGTTCTGGGTGACGCTGAATCAAGCTCCCATGCATCACTCGAAGTTCACAGAGCTGAGGAGTATCAAGATACCCTTTCAACAATTGAACAATCTTTTTCGTCTCATTAAAATCCACGTGCTCTTCGTTCGGATATCTCACCATGAGATTATAATTATTTTTTATCCCGTTTTCTTTACAAAACTTAAGGACAGCGATATTATCAATCACCCGTACGCCCTTGTTCATCTTCCGCAGATAATTACGGCTAAATGACTCAATTCCGGTTTGAATCATGGTAAACCCTGCTTCTTTCATCAATGTATAATCATCACTGGTCAACCGCCCTGCGCGAGCCTCTACAAAAAACGAAAAATCCCTGCCGAGATGTTTTAATTTTTCAAACAAAGTCCGGTACTCCGTCTTCGGAAGCGTGTTTCCAATGAGTTGGAAATCCATCATATGGTACCGTTCGGATAGGAACTGGATTTCCTGAATAATCCGATCTACACTTTTTTCCCGGTAGCATTGATGCTGAATATTGAGATTACAGAACGTACACCGATTCCACCAGCACCCACGCGAAATCTCCACCGGCAGCCGCCCATAATACTGAAAAAACTGCTGAACATCTACAGAGGTTGAAGCAAGCTCCTGATAAAACTGATCATAGGAAGGAATTGGCACGGCGTTGAGATCAACAACCACATCCGACTTATTCCAGAGTACCTCGTTTCCCATCCTGTACATTAACCGAGGAATTGACTTATAATTCTCATAATCGGAGGCAAGAAGAAACAAAGCATCCTCTCCGTCACCAGAGACGATAAAATCGACATACTCAAACGCCCGCAGCACGTTCATCCCGAGCGTATCAACCGTTCTGCTGCCGCCAAAAACAATTTTTTTCTCAGGAACAAGTTCCTTGATTTTCTTTGCAATAGCTAACGACGGAAGTAACTGCCCATAATTTAATGTAAATCCGATGATATCATATGATCTCCAGTCAACATGATCAAGAATCCACTGATACAACACATCGGTCCGATGAACATACTCATCAAACGAAAACTGCGGTAAATAAGAATTTTGCACGGAATGCCGATTAAAGAACTCCCGAAACCTGTCCTCGTTGTTCTTCCAATGCTCAGGAAAAACGTACCGTGAGAATACCATTTGTGCGGTATACGAATCATTCGGAGGATAAATCAAATAATGATAGTTCTGCAGCCCATACAACTCCGCTGCTTTGAGATACAGATGACGTGATGCTATTGGTATTCCTCTTTCGCGACAGTACCCCTCTAACACCGGAAGCTGGATAGACGGTATCGTTATCCCCGCAAACGGCATAGCTACAAGTAACACACTTTTTTTCTCGTCGTGCATCGCCACATCCAAATATTTTAATATGGAACCATCTTTTATATTTTACTAATATGGTCAAATTGGATTTAAAGGATCGAAAAATCCTGTATCAATTAGACCTTGATGCACGGCAATCGTTCACCCAAATTGGAAAGAAAGTTGGATTGAAAAAAGATATTGTCGCATATAGAGTACAACGGATGCAGGATGGAGGTATTATTAAAAATTTTTGGACAGCAATAAATACATTTAAACTAGGATATCAAGTCTATAGAATTTATATTAATTTTCAATATGTTAGCTCACAAACTAAAGAAAAGATTATTCAGCATTTTATTAACTATAGAAATGTGTGGGCTGTTATCTCTTTGAAAGCAGAAATTGATTTTGATGTTGTTGTATGGGTGAAAGATATTTACGAATTTTATCAGTTCTGGAATAAGACCCTTGATGAATTCGAGGATTATTTCGCGAAGTACACCCTTTCTGTCTACGTTGAAGCGTTCAACTATAAAAAATCGTATTTGCTGCCAGATGAATCCAAACAAGGAGATAGACTGTTGTATAGGACAACCTGCAGTGGAAAACCAGTAGAAATCGATGAAATTGATTATAAATTATTAGATGAACTCGCTATTAACGCTCGAATACCGCTGATAGACCTTACTGAAAAACTCGGATGCTCATCACAAACCGTGAATTATCGGTTAAAGAACTTGATACACAACGGTGTGATTAATGCGTTTCGAGTGAATGTCGATTTATCAAAAATAGGGCTTCAACATTATAAATTAGAGATCTATTTAAAGGATCATAAGCAGAGAAATGCTATTTGGAGTTATTTGAAGGAAAAGCCGTATTGTGATACACTGAATGTCGCTATCGGTTGGAGTGATTTAGAGTTTGAAGTAATAGTAGAAAACGTACAAAGATTAGGGCAGGTCATGGAAGAGATTGATGCGAAATTTCCTAATACTATTAAAAAACAAGGTTTTTGGATTTTTGATAAAGTTCATAAAGAACGATGGCTACCTGAATTTTAACTTGGTGACTTGTTTTGATAATGTCATAGAATATTTTTTTTGTAAGAAAAATGCATAGAATGCAAATCTTGGCAATCACATTATATTGAAAAAAGTTAATTGTAGCACCAGTTCTTCTCTTGCCTCTGCCCCTAGTTGTATATTTTTTTTTATTTTTATTGATTCACTTCCATATCTTATAAGGGGCAAATGCGTGGGCAAATACTTGATGCTACTGCACCAGCTATAATACCAATCACTATTATTTCCATATCTTTCTCACCGTCCTTCATTGTTATATATTATCATGGTATACTTTGTCGTTCATTGTATATAAACCTTTCATGACAAAATGTCAAAATGAAACCAAAAAATCTCAGGAGAA
>JAPKYG010000035.1 GCA_026394435.1 Methanobacteriota archaeon
ACAAGAAAGCCCCTTCGGGGAAATCTAAACCACTTCATTATCCAAAATAATCGCAATCTCATTTCGGTATGAATACTATGAAACCCTTACCCTTTTTGTGTTGTTTATCTCTTCCAACTAAATGCAGATTTTCCACTTCATAAAGTTGATATCTTGAACCAATATCGTTGTTATCCTTCAGATATATCTTACCACGGGCATATCTCTTACCATTTGACGTTGTTTCATGACATGAAATCTTACCCTCTTTAACAATTCTAAGTTGACTCTTATTAACAGGAAGAAAAACCATGATACAAAAGGTATCATTTTATCATATTTATAGTTGGTTGTGACCACAACTTTTTATTATACTTCTCTGCATCATCCAGACGTCTCAATTCATCCAACAACAGGAACTACATTTATCATCCACTAACATCCAGGCATGATTCCTATACTTTCTATACAATAAAAAATAGAAAAAGAAAAAACAATTACCAGAGCTTACCCGATGTAACGAATATCATCTGGTTTTTCTTTAACCATGGTTTCCATTTCGTTGAGTTGCTGTGCGATATATTCGATCTCTTTTGCTTTCTCCTCAAGCCGGGAAAGATCGATTTCAACGTTCACTGCTTTTGTCAGAACCTTCAGGACCGCTTTCGCACTCTTCGGGTCAACGAGGTATCCTGGGGTCTCGCCCATAAAGCAGGTACCGACCATGCCCCGGAGTTTTCCCAGACCAAGGAGAAGCCCGCTTGCACCAATGATGCCGCCGCCAGGCTCGTTTTTCTTAAACACCGCACCATACTTTTTCATGGTTTTTACCAGATTCACATCGGTCGTTGCAAAAAGTACCTTTGGTTCTTTGATTTCCCGACCGAGACCATACCCACCAAGGGTAAACATTTGTTTCACACCAAGACCCTGCACGACATCAAGGATGGACTCCGCAAGCTCATATTGCCCTTGTGACGAAAGCCCTTGGTAATCCCCGGTCAGAAAAACGATATCTCGTTGGCTTCGCTTCTTTGCTTTCCAATAAAAAAATTCGTTATTGACCAACTTAATGGTACCATCCGGGTTAATGAACACCTGTGGCGGAAAATCCTTACTATACAATTCAGCGAATTTTTTTGCTTTCATCGAATCAATGAGATGTTCAACAGCAAGTTTCCCAACATTCCCGATCCCGGGTAATCCTTCGATAAAAACCGGATTTTTAAGCTTCGGTTTTTTATCAACGTACTTTATTTCAACTAATTTCATTGTCTCAGTTCGTCCTTATTCCTTTTTTTTAACGCCCGACGGTACTTCCCATAATGATCCTGAGGCGAGAACCGTGCAGGCTTGTTTAAAACTGTTTTTTCTTTACAGGTGCTGCAGATCGGATGAATGGTGTACCGCTGACAGTTTTTGCAATAGAGTATCTCAGACATTATTCTTCGACTTCGCGTTGAAATTCACATTCGCCTTTTATTTTTGTCATAAATGTTTCTGCCCGCTCGACTGCTTTTTTCATCTGTGATTCAGCAATCTTATAATCAGGAGCCTTTACTTTAATCATGTAGCGAGGTGCACCAATGTATTTGATATCGATGCTGACGTCATCAAACTCGCTTTTTTCCGCAACTGTGAGTGCTTCTTTGATATGAGTAATCCCATCTGGCAGGTATGAAGTGAGAAGCAACATGCCTTTGATTTCAACGAAAGGAACAGTGATACTGGTCTTTGCAACCTCATCAAATTTCTTGAGCCAATCCCCAGAAAATCCATCGTTTTTCAGGGTGTTTGCATCATAGGCGCATTCTTCAAATGCAGCATACATCGTCCCGTATTTCTTGATGAGCCCATCACCGAACTCTTTATAACACTGGTCCACTGATTTACTGAGCCCTTGTGCAACCATCTCAAAGAGCTTGGCTGCTTTCTGCGCATTCTTCCAGTCCTGGATTTTCTCCCGGCGTTGATGATCATTCACCTTCTTAAGGGACAGGTCGATGTGTTTCTTTGCAGCATCAACATGAACAACCTTACAGACAACCTTCTGTTTTTCTCTGACAAAATTACGGATGCGTTTAACCCATCCGGTTGCTATTTCAGAAATGTGGATGAATCCTTCTTTATTTGGGTATTCATCAAGTGACACAAACGCGCCAAAGCCTTGGACTTTGGTAATAGTACCAACAACGAGTTCTCCTTCTTCAGGGTACTCCTTCTTCAACATGCAGATGAACCTTATTCGATGGTCTCTAAAATGGTTCCTTTAATCCGTGCTTTCCCACCAGTTGGGGTTGCAAGTTTACTGCCGCAGATGTGGCAGAGAACCGTGTTACTTGCCTTATCAAACAGGACTTGTTCGTTTTCACAATCATTGCATCGTACTTTAATGAACCTGCTTTTTGGTTGATCCATGTATTTATTCACCTTCTATCTCAAATTTTTTTGACCGGATACTTGGCGGCTGATGCATCTTTTTACAGACTGTACACATAAATCGGGTTGCTATCCGCCTGCTGGTTTTCTCTCGTCCCTCTGGTTTTGGTCGTGGGAACCCTCCGTATCCGCTGGTAGCGCGTCTGAACCGCCGTTGTCCTCGTTTCAGCTCACTTGCTTTCCGTTTTTTCATCTTGTCAACTTCGTGAAGCGTGTGTTTTTTGCAGAACGGACAGTATCGTTTGATTTTCCGGGGAATCTTCATAGATATCACAGTTCGATTGTAACCGTAAGTAAGAAAGGTATATAAAAATGTAGGGTGCCCTATTTTACCTGTTTTACTACCCCTTTTTTTAGGAGTGGTTCGGTCATTTCGCTGGGGAGTGAAAGCACGTCTTCTTTGCGTAACGAATAGGTTTTCTCATCAGTCCCGATAAACTCAGGTGTATCTTCCTGGACGCGGACGATCGGATTTGTATTTGGATCCCTCTTCGGTTGATCAACAACCGGTGGAGATGTTGGTTGTTTTTTTAAATGACGATCTGTTGGTTCTTCAAAGATTTCCTTACGAGAGACCGCGATCTGTTCAACAAGAGCACTATAAAGTTTTTTTTCGATGTCTAAAAGGTTCCTGAGGTCAGGGGCTGCACCACGGGCTGTCGCAAGGGCAGCTTGGACGATTTTTTTCTCACGAAGTTCATAGATGCTATTTGCGATTTTTTTTGTATTTTGAGCCTCATCAGTGAACAGTTTGAGTTTCAGTGGATTCTTTTCATTTTCGACGCTTTGTTCAATAGTTTTTACATAGGAAAAAAGTTCCTGGTAGAAATTCACATTTATTTTCGTAAGAACAGAAGAGGTTTGTTCTCCCTGCTGGAGTCTGCGGAGTGTTTTATAGCTAATTTCCTCGTGTTCATCCATAGTTGTTCATTAAATCATGACTTGTGTTAAATAGTTTTAGTTCTCTATTTTGATTTTTGTTTCAACGTATTGGTTATAAAAAATATTATATCACAATCCTTTTTTCTTTTTATTCCAATCCGACAGCACTAATTCGAAAACACGCTTTTTTTCCCTCTGGTTGTGACCGGTGTTTGATAATCGTTGCTTCTCGTTGCCCGATTCCTTTTCGATCAAGCCGTAGAATGGTTTTTGTCATATGTTCAGCATCACGGTTCGTGAACGGTTTGACCTCCCCAGCTTTATCAGTATACACTTGTTCGGTAATAATCACAAACAAATCTTTTTCCCGTGCAGCAACCTGCAGGTTCGTCACCTGCCTGGTAAACGAACGAATCCCGCCTTCTCGATCATCCTCGAGATTCAAGCGATAAAACATCGTGATCGTATCAACAACGATAAGACCTACTCCTTTCGTCGCAATCGCATCGCAAATCATCTGTTCTTGAGATTCAAACGAGGTCGGGGTAAAAAAAAGGATATCACGAAGGATTTTCTTATAATCGCAGTCCACGCAGAGCTGTCGTATCCGCTCAATCGAAACACCCTCTGTGTCAATGTATGCAACTTTCTTCCCCGATAAAACACACTCACGAGCAGCCTGCAGGCACAGATTTGTTTTTCCAGTACCAGCCTCACCATAAACTCGTGTAATGATTCCGCTTTCAAGGCCGCCTCCTAACAGGAAATCTAAAGGTTGACACCCTAGAGATAACATATTCATGATATGAACCATGAGGAAATTGGGGCATAAAAAGGCTTTGCAGACCTACTCAAGAATCTCGTCAAAAACATAGGTCTCCCACTCGCGTCTCCCAAGAACAATCTCCAGCTCGACTGGGGTAATCATCGGCTTCTTATACTGCAGATAGTCATCAATCGCTATCCGTGGGCACGCGGTCGACACATAACAATCAATATCAAACCCTTGCAGAGACACTGGGGAAAATTCATCCAACGTAATCAACAAGGAGAGTTTACCTGCAGAATCAAGCATCTGTTGTATCTCACGAGCAAGTTTAATGCGCTGTTGACCACGCTTCACCCCGATAAGAATGCCGAACCGCCGTGCACTCCGGCACGCAACAATCGCGCCGTACCGCTGTCGCAACATATTATTCTTCATATCCTCGATTTCTTGTTTTTTCACGGCATTGGTATACGGATCAGCGGCAATCACCGGTTTTCTTGCACTCATCAAGAGACCAACCGGGTGAAACGTTCCACTCCCAATAAATAAAAAGCAATCAACATTCTCAGCTATTTTCGTCCCAACAGAAAAATTGCATCCCAGAATCTGGCCCTTTGTTGAGATTCGTTCATCACCCTCAGCAATGAATGGCTCTAGGTTGTGGTTCCGCAAGATCGTTTCAACCTTCTCAAGTGTATGAAGGTGCTGCGCGGTGGTGACAAGCCCAATTTTTTTTCCTACTAACGAAGGAATTGCTTTTTCAACGACCTTGGAGACATCCAATGTTGATTGCGCGTTCACAAACATAGTTGAAATCCAAAAATTTTCTACATCTGATATCGCCGTATGCCCTAGGTGAACAACACAATCCACGTCCATGTTCTTAAGTTCGTAATTCACGACATCACAGGCGCCAAAACACGCGTCCGCGGACACAAGAACCGTCGCACCGGTTTCTTTCTTTAGAAATTCAACCAAAGGAAAAATACTGCGTTTCAATCCCTCTGGGACCTGAACAGCGATTGTTTTGTATCCTTGTTGTTTGATGGTATTTGCAGCGTTTTCAATATCAATCAAATAGCCTGAAATCTCCATTAAATCACCTCACCAACATGAGAAAGAAGCAGCCGAAAGAAGCTCATCCGATACTCGTATGATTCATCAGATGTATCCATCGTACGGCAGTCCTCCTCCGAAGTAAATGGTTCAAACGTTGTTTTCTGCTCTAGATAAATCTCCCAGCGTCCATCAGAAACAGATTTCTTTCTTAAACGATCCTTTAAACGTTTCTTTACCCCAATATCAGGACAGACACACTGAACCCTCACCAGGGCCGCATGATGTTTTACGGCGACATGATGCATCATATCCCGGTATTTTTTCTTCTGAAACGTTGCATCCAGAACAACGTTTTCACTTTTTTTCAGAAATGTTGCTGCCCGTTCCATAACCTTTTCATAGGTGTCATCGATTTTTTTTGGATCATAAAGACCAGTGTTGAATTGATCATGATGTTGTTCAAATTGATCAATACCAGCGACTTCCTTTCGAACGACATCGGTGTTAATCTGCGTTGCATGGTAATCAACCGCTATTTTACGCGCAACCGTTGATTTACCAGTGCCGGATAAACCGCTGACAAGGAATACCAAGGGTTTATTCTTCTGTAAATCAAGTGAAAACAAGCCTGCATAATACCGTGACAAGTCAAAGTATTTCTTCGCGGTTTCTACAAGACTGTTCTTTTTCGCTGGGTCAATATGAGGATCATTGAGTTGGAACCCATGGATTTTGCCGCGGACGAACGCTCGATAAGACTTATAGAAATTTAACACCGAATAGATATTTATGTCATGACTTTTCTCCACATACTTTTGAATCAGATAGCTAGACAAGTATGGGTAATTCAAGTAATCGAAATCCATGGCTAAAAACCCGATATCGGAGGCGACATCGCAGAATCGGAATCGGTCGTTAAACTCGATGCAGTCAAAGATATGGATGTTATCACCGGTCACAACGATGTTTCCTGAGTGTAGGTCTCCGTGGCAATCATAGATTCTCCCTTCTTTCATCCGGCGTCCGAACACCTCTTTTTTCCGTTCGAAAAACTTGGTTGCCGCTTCTTTAATATACGAGTACGTCTCATTTGGAACCGTGAGGTTAATCATCGGTTTGGTTTGGTCGAAATTTTCATCAATATTTTGTTTGACTGCTTGTAATTCACCGTATTTTTTAATCTCTTCCGAGGGTTCCTGCGTGTTATAAAAATCAACGAGAACCGTACACAGATGATCAATGGTTTCTTCAGAAATTTTCGCTTGTTGAAGCATGTTTGTCATGATATATTCTTGGGGGAATTCTTTCATCTTCAATACGTACTCAACGATCGTTCCATCTCCATCGAGTTCAAGGGCGTTATCTTTTTGTGTGATGGGGAGAACATCGAGATACATGTCAGGGCAGAGTCTCTTATTGAGTCGTAGTTCCTCTTCGCAGAAGTATTTGCGTTTATCTAATGTTGAAAAATCAAGGAAACCAAAATTCACTGATTTTTTCACCTTGTACGCGTAGGTTCCGGTGAGGGCGACGTAGGAGATATGGGTTTGAAGTAGTTGAACTGAGGTCACATGAGGTCCATAAAACTTTGGGTTTTTCAGTTGATCAAACAGCATTCCCTGGTTCATACACACTTGGTAGACCCTGGCTTTTTATAAGACTTGTCTTTCACGGAGGTGTTTGACTGTTTTCTACAAAGGCATAGCAATAAATTCATGGTGTGACTGATTACTCAGTAAAAAAGCCAAAAAAAAGGTTTAGGCAGGAAACACAATAATCACAAAGAGCGTTTGAATAAGTAAAAGAGTAATCGCTGCAGGAATAAACATCTTGTACATCCGTGTGGTATCTGTTTTTAAATATTCACTACTCAAGACATTGCAGAGGTGTATCGGTGAGATGAGGTACCCTATGAGAGAGCTCATGAAAATAAGGCTTGTAAGGCCAATAATATGCACTCCAGTGAACGCGAAGAACGGGTCAACGAGAGGATAGGAG
>JAPKYG010000156.1 GCA_026394435.1 Methanobacteriota archaeon
TATATTGGCTCCTTTTACCTTCATATCCTCGACGAACTGATTTGGCGTTTTCCCTGCGTCATACGCCTCAGAGAACATCTGTGCAGCGCCATCGATAGCTCCACCAAATCGTGGTCCTATGGTAAGCATCCCTGAGACAAGAGAAGAAATTAAATCTTTTCCCGCTCGTGTTGCAACAATGGTGTTATGTGCACCAGACACAGAAGGCCCATGATCTTCGGTGACCATGATTGCCATTTCAATAAACTTGGTTGCATAGTCTGGTAACAGTTTTTTAAACCATAGGATGCTGAGGACACCGCCGATGCCGATATCTTTTTTGAACACATCAGAGATCAGCATGTTCCCGTAAATCAGTTCTTCACCACGATCATCGGAAATCGTAGAGATGAAGTTCGCTGGCCGTCTTACCAATTTTGCTTTCATCGCAGTGTTATAATCCATGGGCATCTTCAGAACCGGCGGCTCTTGTTTGGGGATGATGATCTTCTTCTTCACGAGGTCTTTGTAGACCAGGCCTATCTTCTCACCATAGTCATCAAAGGAGTTCGGAACCACCGCACCAGCTGCTTTCAGTGCAGCGTTCTTCGCATCCGCTGTCTCTGAATCTGAGCCCGCCTTTGCTCCCGCATGACCGAACTGTACCTCGGTCTTAAACGCCTTTGAACAGGTCCCGGTCACCCACATAACCAGGGGTTTGGTGATCTGTTTTTTCTTTAAAGCATCAACAATCGTATATTCGTCAGACCCTCCGACCTCGCCAAGACAGACCAGCATTTTAATTTCCGGGTTCTTCTCGAATCGCAACAAATGATCAAGCAACGTAGACCCAGGGTACCGGTCACCACCAATCGCAATCCCCTCATAGAGACCATCGGTGTTCTGAGCAACAATATTATACGCTTCGTTGCTCAACCCCCCTGATTTTGAGACGAAACCAACTGAACCTGGACGGTGAAGTTTTGAGTCCATGATGTTCTCAATGGTTCCTCCGGTGTTCCCGATCTTAAATGCGCCTGCAACAATTCCTCCGACTGTTGCCGGGCCGATAATGATTTTGTTTAACTGTTTTGCTTTTACGGCTAATTCCCTCATTCTGCGCTCTGGAACGCCTTCAGCGATAATAACAACGGTTCTGATCTGCGGTATTGTGAATGCCTCCTCTGTTGACGCTGCAGCGGACCGAAACGACGCAAAGTTGATCATCACGTCAACGTTCTTGTGTCGGCTTGCTGCGTTCTTCATTGACTTGTACACTGGAACCAAAATCTCTTTTGGTCCGAAGAAAAACTTCTGCAAACTATCAGATCCGGTTGGGTTGATGACCGCAGCAACAGACGGTATTTTTCTTCCTGATACGTAATCAAAGTCCAGCATCCGCTGCACCGCGTTGGTCTGCATGTTATAGATGAAGGCTTGGGTATCTTTATTAAACAAAATATACTCTTTTCCTGCCATAGTTAGTTCCCTCCTTTCAACGCCATTGAAACAATCTTTGTCATGTGTGTCTCTGGTCCGTAGACTTCAATAGGAACACCGAGTTGTTCACCAAGTTCTCGCATGACCCGAAGACCTTCTTTGTAGTTTGGTCCTCCTCGACGAACATAGATTTTAACGTTATTTTCTTTGAGTTTCTCTTTGTATTCTTTTAATGCCCGGACAATACCTTTGAACGTGTTCGCGACATCGGTGAAGTTTGCTATACCGCCACCAATTAACAAGAATTTTCCTTTCGGGTTCTTCTTCCGCGTCATCAAATCAAGAATAGTTCGTGCATACAGATACGTGAACTCCTCGTTCGGATCACCGGAGTATTCACCGTAATTTGCCATCTCACTCATAAAACCCAGGTCCGTGATCGTGTCCGCGTAGATGACCGATGCACCACCACCCGCTACCATCGTCCAGACTCGCCCCTCCGAGTTGATGATCGTAAGTTTCAACGAAGCCCCAGTCTTGGAATCCAGCTCCGCGATGTATGCTTCTTCTTTGGAAAGCATTCGCCCAAACGGTGAAGGAAACGTAATCTCACCCCATTTCTTCCCACTCACAAACTCCGCAGTATCATCGAGTTTCGCAGCAAGATCCAACGGTAAAATACGGTTTCCGTTCACCACAAAAGGGTTGATCTCAAGATATGTGTAATTAAGATCAGCGTAGAATTTAAACATCCCCTCAATGAAACCAGCAATCAAAGATCGCCTCTCACTAGGAACCTTCCCTAACAATTGTTTTTCAATCTCAACGATGGTTGGGTACGTACCAATCGGTATTTTCATCCTGGCTGCTTTCGCATCGATGTCTCCAACGTTGATTCCTCCCTCATGGTGGAACAATATCTGGTCACCCTCCCGCTCCGAAAGAATAGCCAAGTAGTATTCATCGGTCTCGCTGTGCGGGATGAACGGTTCAACAATGAAATGATCAAGGATACCGGTGACGGTCCCAACAGTCACTGGTTTACTCATTCGTTCTTTGATCCATTTTTCCGCATCGTTCCAGTCTGCGTTCAAGAGTAAGAGTTTGCTTTTCCCTCGTCTTTTGATGAGTTGATCTGGTTTTACAACCAGTTTTTCTTTCGTGAGCCATTTGTAGGTGGTTGGGAGTTTCTTTAAATCGGTGTCTGGTCCAATCGTCACAAACTTCTCATCAATTGTGTATTTTCCATTCGTATAGTCTTTCAACAAACGGGCTATCATACGTTTCCCATCTGCTTCTCTTATTGCTTTCTGCGCCATTTTTCATCCTCCCGTTTTTACATTTTTTTCTTCAGGTGATCCGCGATTGCATCAATGAATTCTTCGGTGTGTACTTGTTTGTTTTTCGGGCTTGATATCGCGACTCTGAGTAGATCACCCGTCATGATACCGCCCTCAATCGTCTCCAGGGATGCTTGTTCTAGTTTATGTGCGAATTCAACAACCTCAGGTGTCTTGTCAAGTTCCCCTCGCTTCTTCAGAGCACCGGTCCAGGCGAAAATAAGCGCCATGGGATTTGAGGATGTTTTTTCTCCTTTTAGATATTTGTAATAGTGTTTCTGTACTGTTCCATGTGATGCTTCATATTCGAAGAACCCTTCCGGTGAAACAAGCACGGAAGTCATCATCGCAAGACTGCCGTATGCAGATCCAAGCATATCAGACATAACATCACCATCGTAACTCTTACATGCCCACAATATGTCCCCTTCCGATTTCATAACGCGTGCGACCGCATCATCAATCAGGGTGTAGAAGTACTCGATGCCAGCGTCTTCGTATTTTTTCTTCCAGTTTTTCTCGAATTCTTCTTGGAAGATTTGTCGGAATCGTGCGTCATAGGTTTTTGAAATCGTATCTTTTGTTGCAAACCACAAGTCAACCTTGGAATCCAATGCAAATGTAAAACACGCTTTGGCAAAACTGCTGATGGATTTGTCAGTGTTGTGGATTCCCTGGATGATTCCTGGTCCTTTGAAGTCGTGAATTGTTAGTGTGATGGGTTGTCCGCCGTCAGCAGGAAGAAACGTCAGTTCTGCTTTCCCCGGGCCGGGTACGCGGATCTCCTGGTTTTTGTAGACATCGCCATACGCATGTCTGCCGATATGAATTGGTTTTGCCCAGTTTCGTACGGAAGGCGGAATGTTTTTCGCAAGAATAGGGCTGCGGAACACGGTTCCGTCAAGAATCGCCCGAATCGTCCCATTCGGACTTGGCCATTCCTTCTTAAGAGTATATTCCTTGATTCGGTCTTTGTTCGGTGTGATCGTCGCGCATTTCACTCCGATGCCATGTTTCTTTATTGCATTTGCTGCATCTACAGTGACTTTATCGTCGGTATCATCTCGGTGTTTCAATCCAAGGTCATAGTATTCGAGATTCATGTCGAGATAGGGAAAGAGCAGTTTTTCTTTGACCATCTTCCACATGACCCGGGTCATTTCATCTCCATCGATTTCCACGATGGTGTTTTTCACCTTGATTTTTTTGCCATGTTCTTGTGTTTTCTTCATGTGATTTTATCCTCCTGTCTTATTTTATGTAATTTAGTGATCCTCCCGCAAGGATGATTTTTTTATCTCGTTCTGAAAGATCAAATGTCGCTTGAAATTCCTTTCCTTTTGTTTTATCGACGATTTTCACGATGTTGCCTTTGCCGGTAAGAACTTTTCGTATCCCAAGGATCTCAAGGTTATCTCCTTGGTCGATCATCCCGTAATCGTCCTTGTTTGCGAATGTTAAGGGAATAATTCCGAAGTTGATCAGGTTTGCCTTGTGTATTCGTTCCATGCTTTTTGCGATGACTGCTTTCACGCCCATGTACATCGGACAGAGGGCAGCATGTTCACGAGAGGAGCCTTGACCGTAGCTGATACCGGCGACGATAATATTATGGAGTCCTGCTTCCTTGGTTTTTTTAGCGCGTTCATAGAACTTCGGGTCGACGACTTCGAAGAGGAACTCTGAGTATTTTGGGACGTTTGATCGATACTTCATTTTAGCTCCAGCGGGGATGATATGATCTGTGGTGATTTCATCGCCGACTTTAATGGTAACCTCTGCTTTGATGTTCTCAGGAAGTGGGGTGTTCTTTGGTGGTTCTCCGATGTTTGGTCCTCGGACGATTTTAATTTTTGATGAGTCTGCTGGTGGAGAAATGAACATGCTATCATCGATATAGAATTTCTTCGGCATCGTCATCTTTGGGTATTTGATACCGATTTTTTCTAAGTCACGTGGGTCAGTGATTTTTCCGGTGATTA
>JAPKYG010000006.1 GCA_026394435.1 Methanobacteriota archaeon
GTCGATACGTTTGTTGACCCGAATCATATACTCACCGCGGTCCATAGTCGCCCGGTGACTCTGAGCGACAATATCTGTTTTCTCCTTTCGATAGGGGATGACCCAGTTCCAGAGTTCTTTTGGAATACGACGACCGACCAGATTTTTTCAATCGGACATACGATTGGTATTGTACAAAACATGGAAATCGATGAAGCAAATGAAGAAGCAATAATGAATGTGACCGTTGATAAAGAACAGTGGATTTACATCGAAGTCAATGATCAATACCCTAATTCACCAGTATCAATTACATCAAGCAATAGAAAAATTACTTCTGACAAATTCTGGCGAGAAAATCAAAAGATCTACGTATTTGATGACCCGGAGACCGAATATCAATTTACATTCGACAACATTTTCCCAACACTTACAGTGACGTTTTCACCACCAGATGGAGGAGTCATCAACGGAGACAATCCAACGATAAAAATCACCTATAACGTACCGGTGACCATTATCTCTGCGACATTTAACTCTATTAACATAGAATCTAATCTACTAAGCTTAGATGACAAGAGCTATACTTATACACCTTCAGGGTATCTAGAAAATGGAACCTATCCCCTAGAAATCAACGCTCAGGCATTACAAGGTAAGGGATATCTATCTTCCTCAGCTATGTACTTCTACTTTGCCTATGAGATCCCGCCTCAAAAAAGTTTTTTAGAGAAAAATTGGCTGGGGATGGTGCTAGGTGGATGTATCGGTGCAATTGGAGGATTACTGATTTTCTTTAGGTTAAAAAACGTCTCTATTGACGGATTTATATACATGAAAAACAGGAAGATCGTACCATTCTTCAAATCAATCATCGTTGGACCAGTCAGTGTTCGAATCCCTGATGAACATCTCAGCAAAGCAGAGTTCTACGTTGATGGCATATTGAAAGATGAGACAACAACATTCCCGGCATTATGGCAATGGAACGAAAAAGCGTTCATGAAACACACACTCGAAACAAAAGTCTACGACGTAGATGGTAATAGCGCCTCCAGCGGAGAAATGGAATTCTATATTTTTAATCTCTCAAAAAGTAAAGAAAATTAAGCGGGAGATTTAACCTTTTTCTCGTTTTCCTTTTCCGAGAGAAGTGTAATACCTTCTTCGGTTAGCTCGATTTCATTAAACGACACGTAATGAAGGAGTTCACTTTGAAGTAGTCTGCGGACGATGTGTTCAAACTCGATTTTCGAAACATGCAGAACCACCGTTGCTGTCTCCGCATCCATGTCCCGTGAATAGAGAATATTGAGAAGCTCGATTTCTTTTTCGGTCAGCGCAATATCTTCTTGGTATTGGCCTGATGGATCTTCATATTCCTCAGTGAGATTCGTGACATAACTTTCAATGATTGTATCAAGATTCAGCCGATCAAGCTCTCTTCCCTCTTTGGTGTAGAGAACACAGGTTTTTTGCAGAGGATCATATTTCCAGGATCCCACGTTTTTCCAGCTATAGCCGAGAAGACTTACGTCATCCCGATGCTTCCCTGAATCACCATCGCTTTTACTTGCATGTGCTTGTTGTTTTTTCTTTCGGTGCTGTCGATGCATATATCGTTGTTCTGTTTGGAGGAGCGCGAGGTCAACACCGTAGTTCCTCAGCTCTGTAATAATTTGTTCCCCAGCTAGTTCTTTTAATTCTTTCATAAAGAATAAGCCTGTTTTTCCTACTAGGTCCATGTAGACGATCCGGATTATCGCCTCAACCGCCGTCCCAATTTTTGATGGATCAACGGAATCTATTTCAGTAGAGATGTTGATGATAACATCGGTGTTCCCGTAATCAAGGTTTTCAATGTGCACGTATCTCAAAAACTCGTAGTTTTGCTCAAGTGTTTTTATGATAGCGCCAATAACGGTTGTTGCGAAACTTTGGGTGGTACGTCGGCTTGCAACTGCATATAGCGCACGCAAGATGCTGCCAATAACATCTGAATTTTTGACATCAGTCATTCTTCATCACGTTTTAAAATCAACCGTCATTTTATAGATATAGGGGAGTTGAATCACAAATCGACTTCCTTTCCCAACCTCACTTTCCGCCCAGATTATCCCATTATGTTTTTTCACAATTTCCTTTGAAATAAACAACCCTAACCCAGTCCCCTCGTTGTTGCGATCTTCACCCGTGTACGCCTGATAGAATTTTGTGAAAATCTTCTTTACCTCATCATTT
This sequence comes from Methanobacteriota archaeon, assembly GCA_026394435.1. GTDB lineage: Archaea > Thermoplasmatota > E2 > DHVEG-1 > DHVEG-1 > SM1-50. The sequence goes on from JAPKYG010000006.1 coordinate 2,221, forward strand.
GAAATCCCAATTCCCGTGTCCACAACAGCAATGAGAAGGTGATTGTCTTTCTTTTCAACTTCTAGAGCAATAAAGCCGCAATCAGTGAATTTAAGGGAATTGCCAATAAGATTTTTCAACACTTGCGATAGACGATTTTTATCACCAATGATATGCGGGAGTGGTGTCGGAATGTTAACACGGAATTCGAGTTTTTTATTTGTTATCGCAGGCCTCATGTCTTCAACGATTTCATTAAGGATTTCAACAGGGTCTATTTTCTCCATATCAAACCGCATCGTGTCGCTATCAAGACGTGAAACATCCAGGATATCATTGACAAGTTTCAAGAGTCGCTCAGCGTTTCGTAGACTAATTTTCGCCCAATTTTTAATCTTCTCATTACTCTCATTATCATGAATAATAAGGTCCAGATATCCTTTGATAGGCGTGACGGGGGACCGAAGTTCATGAGCAACGATATTCATAAACTCTGTCTTTAGACGCTCATTTTTCTTTAACTCATCTTCGATTTCTCTACGTTGTGTTATATCACGGACTGTACAAACCACACCACTAAATTCGGCTTCCTTCTTCAACGGTGCAATGTTCGCTTCAATCGGGGTGATACCACCATCACCAGCAACAAGCTCTAATTCAACATTCTCAATTTTTTCATTCTTCTTTCGAGCATCAATAAAAATCTGTTGGAAAAAGTAAATTGAATCTTCAAGCAGATAATTCCGGAACGGTGTCGCAAGAATCTGGCTCTTCCGTCGCCCACACAATTTTTCAAATGAGGGATTCACATAGGTAAGGCGACCAAGCGAATCTGTCGTAAACACTCCATCGGCAGATGTTTCCGCAAGGATACGATATTTCTCTTCTGATTTAACGAGTTCAGCCCAGACCTTTTTCCGGTCCGTGATATCCTCAATAGTCCCAACGATAGCGATCGGTTCATTTTTCTCATCAAAGATCGCAGAGCAGGTATCACTTATCCACCGATACCCAAATATTTTGTGTCTGATACGATACTCGATTGCTTGAACAGCATCTTTTCTTTTTTGATAGTTTGTTATCATCTTTAAATGTTCTTTCCATCGAGCGCTATCCTCAGGATGGATTAACTCTTCTATCTGTTTTAAAGTAAAGGACATCATTTCCTCAGAAGTATACCCCACGATTTTTACCGAAGAAGGACTGACATAATCACATGTTTCTTTCTGTATATTCAACTGATAAATCATGTCAAGAGAATTTTCTAGAACCACTTGGAATTTCTTTTCACTTTCACTTAATGCTTTTACCGCTTTTTTATATTTCGTGATATCAACAAAGCAGCCCATCATACAAATCGGTTTGGTCGATTTATCTTTGATCATATTCGCAGAAAGCTGCACCTGAAACGGAGAGTGGTCTTTTCGCATACCAGTAAGTTCTCCGACCCACTCGCCTGTTCCCACCAGTTCATCCATGACTTCAATATATTTGCCCTTCATTTTCCAGAACTGCACCATTGGTTTTCCAAGCACATCTTTGTCTTTGGAATATCCCCACATGCGGAGAAAAGATTTGTTCACATATGTAATATTCCCTTCAAGATCAGTAAGCGTAATTGCATTGATTGAGGAGGTAATTGCGCTGTCTTTGATTCGCATTGCCTCATCCATGTGTTTTCGTTCTGTTATATCGGAGATTACAATAAGATCAGCGATGATTTCCTTCTGCTCATCTCTTAAGGGCGTTGTATAAACGACGCCCACCTGTTTTTCACCGCTTTTGGTAAGTATCTCAATTTCATAGGGAGGAATCGTCTTGTTCAACAGTCTCTTAGAAAAATTCTTTTTCACAGTTTTCTTTGATTCTTTTGTGAAAAATGGTACGTTAAAAAGATTCGCCTCAAGTATCTCACTTGGTTTGTAACCTAGCCATTCCTTAATCCGTTCGTTTACGTCTAAAATTTTGCCGTTCTTATCGATGAGTAATATCGTTTGAGGGAAGAATTCAAACATGGTTCGGTACTTTTTTTCGTTTTCCACCAGCAGCTGTTCTGCTTTTTTATTCTCAGTAATGTCTTTTGAAACCACTAAGACCGCAGTTGTACGAGCATCAATCGAATCTTTGACTGGACTTAAAGTTCTTAAAAACCAGTTCCCTTTTCTGCAATGTTCATCTTTGAGAGGGCGCCCATGTTCAAACACCCAAGTCAGCTTCTGAGTAAAATCCTTGGTTTCCTGAGGGGAATGAAAATCATTAAATGTTTTTTCCAGCACCTCTTCGCGGGAATAACCAAGCCGTGACAAAAGCTCATTGTTTACCATGAGATACCGACAACGATTATCCAACAAATAGATAGAATCATCTGCATATTCGATGATGGAATTAAGCCTATGTTCTGCTTGTTTTTGCTCTGAAATATTTTTGATGACATATAGAGAACCAAGACTTTTTCCTTCGTTATTTTTCAAAACACATAGTAAGACAGCTACATCCAATGATTCGTTATGTTTTGTAAGAATCTTGGTTTCAATTTGATGATGAAGTTGGGGTTGTTTATTCGAGGGTGACTCTCTTTTTATTAATTCATCAGTTGGAAGGAGAGACTTGATTGATTTCAGAAAGAGTTCTAAATTAGTTTTTCCCAAGAGCATCTCAGCGTAGGTATTCCATGAGATAATCCTACCCTGTATATCAACAACTAGAAAAGCGACCATGGATGTCTCAAGGACGGTTCTGTAAATCGGCTCAAGAAGATCCGAGTCAAGGTTACTGAGATGTTGTTTCCCATCAGGTTTAACCATCATGATGGTATCATGCGATGTATCAACCGAGGCATCCTCAGGAATCTGGACGTTGTCACAGCTACCTGATGATTTCATCTGAAATTTCCGCAATCGTTCTTCTTCCCGCAAGATTTTTACGATTTCGGGTTCCTTTCGCATGATTCTCTTCCTAGCGGTACCTTCAACTTGTTATTGCATCCCGGTGTTTACATCCCATATTAGAGGAATAATCCTGAAGTTACTTTTAACTTTTTAATATTTTATCGACCCGCTGTAAAAGTGTCTCCTTATCAAACGGCTTCATGATATAATCTGCCAATCCCTCGTCAATTAAGACTTGTTTCCTTTTGTCAGAAATATCTAAGACACTCATAAACGCAACTTTAATTTCTTTGTTTTTCTTTTTAATTCTATTAAAGACATCCCAGCCGCTCATTCCAGGCATCATAATATCAAGGAGAACCAAATCGACTTTCTCTTTCTCAAGTTTTCGTAGCGCTTCTTCACCACTGTAGGATGGTACGACCGTATAGCCACCAAGTTCCAATACGGTTCTCGTCAGATCAACAATATCTGGTTCGTTATCCACAACCATGATTTTTTTCATGTTATTGTCTCCTCATCCACGTTCGTAAGTCTGGTTTGACTATAAGAAGATATCGTTTAAATTCTTATTATAATACATCTTTTTTACCATTCTTAAATACACTAGGTGTAAGAAAAAGAAAAGTATAAATTCTCATAGACTATATTATTTTCTGTCAACCCTGATGGGAGCACCATGAAGAAAAACGAGAATATCTTTATTTCAGTGCAAATACAAAAGGATCTGGAATCGAAAAAACTATTGCTCAGTATTCAATTTGATAAAAACGCTCCTAATTTCTCAACAGAAACTGATTCTATTATTTGGTACCCAACTGGTGATGAAATAGATTTTATCGCTGAAGCATTTGAACTAATTGGAGGCGTTAAATATCCAGAGAAGATCGTAGAAGAACCACAAGACAATACAACTCCTTCCGAGGTGATAACTATGGACCATTCCCACCGATCTTCTGAAATACGAATCGCGCCTTTAGAAGATGACATGGCTATTGAAGTTACAGCAGAGGTAGGGACGTCACGTATTAGAAAAAAAGAAAATGACGAAAAAATATTTGTTCAAGCAGATGAGAAAAAAATCGACGAAATATTGAAACGTAAAAAACCTGTTGCAAAAGAAGAATACGTTACAGAATCTAGCGAAAAAACACTCATTGATCGGATGCTGAAGCAAAAAAAGAAAAAATAATGAGCTGCGAGAAAATTTTGATATTATATTGTAATTTTGTC
>JAPKYG010000157.1 GCA_026394435.1 Methanobacteriota archaeon
AGATGAGGAAATTCATTTGGAGGATTTAAACATGCATGCCATCAGATCAATATCAGTCACCATTCCCAGCAGTTTGTTTTCAGGGTTGACGATGGGAACATGGCTGATTTTGTTCTTTATCATTTTTCGCGCGATTTCAGAAATCGGGTCATTCTTATATGCTTTAATGACGTTCGTAATCATTATTTCTTTCACCGCAACCGGTGGTAAATCAACCTTTGTTGTAGAATAATACAACCGGATCGTATCTCTGATTCCCTCCCAGGTCCAATCATCTTCGTCACCACCCATACCCAGATTGGTCTGAGACACGCTTTCCTTAATATGGCTGAGTTTAAATAAATCACCTTCGCTGACAATGCCGCCAAGCTCGCATTCTTTATTAAGGATTGGAAGTGCGGTTTCGCTGGTCACACTAATGATCTCCATGATGATCGTAATCGGTGTTTCTTGATACACCGGGACGAGATTTTTTGTAAAATAGTTATCTACGATATCATTATATTTATCGTCTAATGCTTTGAGAACGTCGGTGGGGCTGATAATTCCAACAAGATTTTTCCTCTTATCGATAACAGTGAGACCATGGATTCGATGTTCATAGAAAAGTTTTGCAGCAACTGATAGATCTTCATCTTTCATCACTGTGTATGGAGTCTTACTCATAATTAATGCGATTTGCTCTTCATCGGGACTCTTGAAAATATCAGAACGAGTGAGAACACCGACAACTTTCTTTGTGTCTTTCTTCAAGATCGGCATCCCAGATACATTATGTTTTGCAAGAATTTTTAATGCTTCTCTGATTGTACCTGGAACATATCCAACAACTAATTCTTTTGACATCGCATCTTCGATTTTCATCATTGTTATCCCTCTCATCCATACCTATTTTGAAACATATAATAGCTTTAAAGAGTCTCTCTCTAAAACGATAAATTTTTCTGATAGGTCGCGACCCTGAATGCAGTCATCTAAATTTAAAGCTTTCCTTGGAGTATACGTGACATTTATCAACAATTCTTCAAGAGAGAACAAACCGGTCTTAAGTAACACCCGCACCTCCTCAATCACATCAGGGGTGTTTATCATCGCATTATCAGTTCCAAGCAGGAGGGTGACGCCGGTCTTTTTCATGGGTGCTAGGTTGTTTTTCAAGTGGAAAAACGCATATGACCGAGGACATACCACGATTGGTATATTGGCATCGTTCACCCGCTCAAGGTCTGCCTTGGTTGCGGCGATCATATGAATAAGTAGATTTGGGCGTAAATCCAAAATACGATCAATATTTTCGCGTACAACCTCACTTGCATGAAACGCAAACAGCTTCTTCTTTTTTCGTACATGCTTTGATATCTTCTCGATTTCCGCAGACTCCCAATCCGAGATACTGCTCAAACCGATTCCATCGGAATTCTGCAATAGTCGATCAACCTCCTCTTTTTCATAAATCATCTGCGATGGCCGTGACAGAATCACTGAATCAACACTACTGTTTTTCATCGCCTTTCTAAGCTGGAAAATCCCGATGAGGCCACCTTCCCGAAAATCACAAAAACATGAGGTGCCCGAAGCTGTCATCTCTGCAAGAGACATTCGTATCCCCTCAAGGATTTCCTGTTCCGATGCTTCCTTTAATAATCGATGTTTCAACCCATATGGTGGCGCAACAAGATCTTTTACATTGCACGGTAGTTTAAGATGTTTCTTCCGTATAAAAGAATCACCAATATGGGTATGAGCATTGACAAACGTTGGGAGAATCAATCCTTTTACTATCGGTTTTTCAGGAGGAACGCCTTTTCTGACCTCGAATACTTCTTGGTTCTCCTCAAAACTAATGTAGCCTGTGATAAAACCATCTGTCGTAAGGATTTCTCCCTGGACATACTTCATGTGCAACAGTGTAAGAAGCACGAGTTATTAACTCTTTTTTAATCTGAACAACAACTTTCTTGGGTTTTCATAGAAATATTTTTTAATACACTACATGATTTCTCCTTCTCTCTTCGATAATCTGGTGAGTCTCTAATTTGTATAGAATTACAAGAATGATGAAGAGAGTTGAGATGGTATAAATGATGGTAAACGATACGGAAAAAATTGCATTGGTCGATAAAGAAAATATGCTTGATGGACTCGCTCGGTTTCCAGAACAAATCAAAGAGTCTCTGGCGATTGCTGAAGCAATAGAACGATTAAACTTTATAAAAATTGATAACGTGGTTATCGCAGGCATGGGTGCCTCTGCAATTTCTGGGGATATCATGGCAAGTTTGTTCCGCGATAAACTTGATGTTCCTCTTGTTGTCAACCGGGAATACGATCTGCCGAAATGGGTGAACAAAGACACCCTTGTTATCTGCATCAGCTATTCAGGAAACACCGATGAAACCCTTAGTGCGTTCAAGATCGCAAGTCAGAAAAAATGCAAAATGATATGTATCTCCACTGGTGGGAAGCTCCAAGAATTTGCGGAAAAACGTGACGTTCCGTTCGTAAAAATTCCTGCGGGGATTCAACCACGAGCAGCAACCGCCTACTTGTTATTCCCTTCGATTATATTTTTGAAAAAAATCGGGTTGTTAAAAACCGCGATTGAAACAGATATCGAAGAAAC
>JAPKYG010000204.1 GCA_026394435.1 Methanobacteriota archaeon
GATCGCCTCTGATGCAGAAGTAGACTGTGTCGGGCTGTATTGCCCGATGCCGATAGCGATGACCAAAGAGGAAATCGAAAAAATCGAGATCGGTCAAGTCCTCAAGGTGCAGGCTGATGACCCTGCCGCTGAAGAAGATATCAAACGATGGGCGAAACGAACAGGGCATGAAATCATGAAATTTACCAAAGAAGGAACACTTCTTACCTTCTTTATTAAACGAAAAAAATGAGGTGAAGAGATATGAAAGATGAAAATTCAATTCTCTATGTGCAGACCACTGATGCACCTGAGAAACAATATTCACCGTTGGTACTAGCACAGACCGCAAAGATGATGGATATTACTCCACGCGTGTATTACCTAGGCACAGGCCTAAGAATCCTCATGCCCGGAACATCAGAAAAAATAAAAATGGGGAATTTTCCCTCTGTTGCTGAAATGCTGAAAAAAACCATGGACATGGGTATTGAAATTTACGTCTGCGAGGCATCTAAACAAATGCTAGGTTTAGAAAAGGTTAAATTAATTCCTGGCGTTAAAATCGTAGGCGCAGGAACACTCAATGATCTTGCACTGGATGCTGGGGCAACCATGTGGTTCTAAAGGAGGACGACTATGTCACGGATTTATCTTGATCACGCATCATCAATGCCGGTGGACGAACGAGTCTTTGAGTTCGCAAAACCGTACCTCACCGCTTCTCATGGGAACCCATCCTCGCTTCATTCTGTAGGCTTGGAAGCGAAACGTGCGGTAGAAGAATCACGCAGGAAAATCGCAGAGTTCATCCATGCGGAAAACGAAAGCACCATCATTTTTACGAGCAATGCAAGCGAGGCAAACAACCTTGCGATCAAGGGTGCCGCATTACGTAACATCACGCAAGGCAAAGCGGTTGTCGCTTCTGCTATTGAGCATATGTCCGTGCTTAACCCCATGAAAGAGCTGCAGAAAAACGGTTTTTCACTGACCTATCTTCCTGTAGATTCCACAGGTGTTATCGATTTGAAAAAACTTGATACGATGCTTACAAAAAATACGACACTTACCTCTGTGATGTATGCGAACAACGAGATCGGGACCATCGAACCGATCCAGGAGATCAGCAAACGTGTCCATGAGAAAGCAATGTACCTGCATGTTGACGCGGTCGCAGCCGCAGGACGCGTTCCAATCGATGTCCAGAAGGATGGTATTGACCTACTGACGCGTTCTTCGAATGATTTGTATGGTCCTTCTGTCGCTGGGGTTTTGTACATAAAACCTGGTGTCAAACTCCAGTCCGTCCTCCTTGGTGGAGGGCAGGAGCGTGGCCTTCGCTCTCAAAGACACTTGAGCCGTCGCATGTTCTACTCGCAATCGGATTAAAACATGAGGAAGCACATGGTTCTATGGTGCTGACGCTTGGGCGTTCCACCACAATGGATGATGTGCAAATCGTAAGCAAGGCGACGAACGAGACCGTCCAACGCTTACGAAAACTCTCCCCAATGTCTCAAGAATGGAGGAACTAAGAATGGCAAGTGTAGGGTATAGTAAGAAAGTCATGGAGCATTTTATGAACCCCCGGAACGTCGGTGTGATCGAGAACCCTGATGGCTATGGCAAGGTTGGAAACCCCGTCTGCGGGGATGTCATGGAGATTTTCATCAAAGTAAAAGAGGACAAGATTACTGACATTAAGTTCCGGACCTTCGGCTGTGGTTCTGCGATAGCGACCAGCAGCATGGTCACTGAGCTTGCAAAAGGAAAACACGTCGATGAAGCAGTGAAGATAACCCGGGGTGATGTCGCCAATGAACTCGATGGTCTGCCTGCTCAAAAGATGCATTGTTCGAATCTTGCCGCGGATGCGTTGCATGAGGCGATTAAGGATTATAAGAGTAAGAAACAAAAGAAGTAGAATGGAGGTAATACGATATGGTGAAATTAAAGGAAATCTATAAATGTAATGTCTGTGGAAATATCGTGGAAGTTGTCCACGCAGGCATAGGTGAGTTGGTGTGTTGTGGGCAACCCATGGAGTGCCTTACCGAGAAATTACAGGATGCGGGAAACGAAAAGCATGTTCCCGTAATCGAAAAAACAGCGACAGGCGTCAAAGTAAAAGTAGGATCTATTCCTCATCCGATGGAGGAGAAACACTATATTGAATGGATTGAACTCCATACTGATGAAACTGTGTACCGGAAGTTTTTAAAGCCTGCAGATAAACCGGAAGCAGAGTTTTGTGTCACCGCAAAGAAACTGTCCGCACGAGATTACTGTAATATGCATGGGTTGTGGAAGTCGAAGTAATCAATCCATAGCCAGTTGAAGCGGTCCAGGGGTTCAAATCCCTTCCCCTGCATAAAATTATTTTTAGAAAGAATAATTGTCATTTAAACAGCAAAATTTATATAAGATAATTGTATACATGCTACATATTAACATAGAGGATGAATTATGAAAAGAATATCAATTTTCATGGCAATCATGATTGTATCAATTCTTGCTTTACCATATTCAGCAGGATATCCTGAATTTTCAGATAAAAATAAAGTAATAAATGATAGTAACTCTCTGAATGGTGACAACAGAATTTATGTTAAATTTTGTTATGGAAAAATCTCAGGCCTTTATGATTTTGGTAGCGGATATAATCATTATATTTTCTATGGTTTTAGCGCTGAGGATGTAATTTGTATAATCAATAATACAGATAGACCTCTCTATCATCATCTAACTGGTGGAGTAGCGTGTGCAATTAATAATGAGCCTTTTTTGCGTGGTTATGTGTCTGATAATTTTATTTGTGCGAATGATGGATTACTTTCACCTATAATTCTTTTATTACTCTACTATATTCAAAAATCTTAATATTTTAAATCCCTTCCATCCAACTCTTTTTATTTCAACAGGAGTAAAGGTTCATTTTTACATGTATTTTGGTGTTCAAATCCCTTCCCCTGCATTTTTTATACACACTGTTTATAACTTGTTATTATGCAATATTACAATGAAGAAAAAATGAAGAATTTCAGATTGAGAATGGAAAAAGAGATTCTGAATTTGCCCAATGTAACTACGAAAAAAATGTATGGTTGTCCCTGTTACAAATATAAGGATAAATTATTTGCATTTCTGGTTACAGACGGTGTAGTTCTCACCAAATCCAGTGAACAAGACAAGATAAAACTATCGAAAGAATTCACGATAAAACCCTTCCAAGCATCAACAAGAACAATGAAGGGCTGGCCACAAATACCTGTTGATGAGACATCTGACCTTGATAAAATAATTCTATTCATAAAAAATAGTTATAGCCAATCAAAGACCTGAGCATATACTCTTTTTTATGTCAACAGGAGAAAACCATTAATTTTACCTGTATTTTGGCGCTCAAATCCCTTCCCCTGCACATGAAACCATATCCTACTGTATCTTTTCAATCTCAGTTCCTAACTGATTCTCCGAAAACCATTTGAAAAATTTCTTTAGGACCATCTTCATGTGGTTGACACTGCGTTCTGCATAACAAGTGTTCACATGTTCGAGAAACCGTTCAATATCTGTTCTGGTGATATCCTGGAACGGTTTATTCACGTTCTTGTCGAATAACCGCATTTGCTGACCCTGAATGTCAATCGTGTGTTGTGATAATCTTTTTGCTCGATTGTGGTCATCAAACGCATATAAAAGTGGTTGGTTGATTGACTCGTGAGGATTCATTTGAACACCCCACATGGTGCAATTGGTCTCCCACTTAAATGATTTTGGAGTTTTCTACCTGCCTTCGATAGATAATCCTTACCAACGGAATTATTATATAAAACAATCCTCATGTCCGAACAGATTACATCCATGGAAGAAAACAATTACGATTACGTCGCTGTTGAGCAGAAATGGCAAAACAAATGGTTTGATGCAAACATCAATGTTGCTCAGAAGGAAAAACAGAAAAAATTCTTCCTTCATTTTGCATACCCAGGTGTTTCCGGATACCTCCACGTGGGACACATGCGAGGATTCACTTATTGTGACGTTATCGCCAGATATAAACGAATGACCGGATACGACGTCTTGTTCCCCGCAGGATTCCATGCATCAGGGATTCCTTCAGTCGGGTTTGCAAAAAAAGTCGAGCGACACGACGAAGACACCATAAAACTGTTGAAACAAAACGTGTTTACAGACGCGTTTATCAAAAAATTAACAGACCCTATAGAGGTTGTAAACTATTTCAGCAAAGTATATGTGGATGATTATTGGAAGCGATTCGGATTCCTCATTGATTACACCCGGTTGATGAATACGATCTCTGACGGATATAAGAAGTTCATTCAATGGCAGTTTCATAAACTTCATGAAAAAAATCTGTTAACTCAGAAACCACATTTTGCTCCGTACTGTCCAAACTGTGGACCGGTCGCGGTCGATAAATCAGAAACCGATGTCGCCCAGGGTGGCTCTGCAGAGATTCTTGAGTTTACAGTTCTCAAATTTACTCTTAAAGATGGAATGATTCTCCCTGCAGCAACACTCAGACCAGAAACAATCTTTGGTGTCACCAACATGTGGGTTAATCCCACGGTTGAATATCATAAAGTAAAAATCAACAACGAAACCTGGATCTGCTCCAAAGAATGTTTACAAAAACTTTCTTATCAATATGATAATGTTCAACCTCTTCAAGATACCATCAAAGGCAAAGACTTGATCGGTAAAACCTGCGTAGTACCAGAAATCAACAGAGAGGTTCCGATTCTCGCGGGTGTATTCGCAGACCCTAGTGTTGCCACCGGAATAGTCATGTCCGTGCCAGCTCACGCCCCATATGATTGGATAGCACTAGTAGAATCAAAAGAAAAAATCGAGGCAATCAAAATTATTGATGTCAAAGGATTCGGCAATAACCCGGCAAAAGAAGCATGCGACCAACTTCAAATAAAGAGTCAAATAGAAATAGAAAAACTCAACGAAGCAACCGAGCTTGTGTACAAAAAAGAATTCCATACCGGGATATTAAATGAGAAATGCGGCAAGTACGCTGGTATAAAAATCGCAGAAATCAAAGACACTGTAAAAAACGATTTAATACTGAAGAATCTTGCGACTCTAATGAAAGAATTCTCAGAAAAAGTAATCTGCAGATGCAAAGAAACAGTCGTCATTAAACAGATACCCGATCAATGGTTCATTAAATACAGTGACCCTGTTTTAACAAGAGAATCAAAAGACTATGTAGCAACCATGAATATTTACCCACAGGAATATAAAGATGAACTACCAAAAATCCTTGACTGGTTTGGCGACCGAGCAGCAATCAGACGAGGCTCCTGGCTTGGAACTGAGTTTCCCTACAAGAAAGACTGGATAATCGAACCAATCTCAGATTCAACGCTTTACCCGGCTTATTATATACTCTCTTCGTATGTGAATCAAAAGAAGATTTCAGCAAAAGATATGACCGATGAGTTCTTTGACTATGTGTTCTATGGACTCGGGTCTCCACAACACAAGATCTGGCAGACCATTAAAGCAGATTTTGACTACTGGTACCCTGTTGATATTAATCTGGGTGGAAAAGAGCATAAAACTGTTCACTTCCCGGTCTATATTATGAATCATATTGCGATCATGCCAGAGCAGAAACGCCCGCACGGGATTTTTGTGCATTGGTGGGTGACACAAAAAGGCAAAGAAAAAATCAGTAAATCTAAAGGCGGCGCAGAACCAATTGTTGAGGCAGCCGTCACGTATGGTGTCGATGCGATGCGTCTCTATTACTTGCATATCGGGTCACCTTTTGTTGATATTGAATGGGACCCTGAAACCGTCCTTAAATACAAAAATAGAATTATCAACATCTGGAAATTGGTTCAACAAATCTCAACAATAAAGGAAAAGAAACAACAGAATCTTGATAACTGGCTGAGAAGTAGCCTGCAACGACGGATACAGAAGGTTTTTAATGCATTTGAGACCTTTGACCTGCGGGTTACATCCAACGAAATCTTTTTTGAATGCCAGAAAGACCTACAATGGTACTTGAAACGAGGGGGAGCAAATAAAAAATTACTTGATCAGTTTGTCCGTACCTGGATTGTGCTTATGACGCCGATCACACCACATCTTGCTGAAGAACTCTGGGCGAGACAGGGACACAACCATTTTGTTTCTAATGAAAAATATCCAGAGTTCAACCCTAAGGAGATTTCTGAAAAGGACGAGGTAGGAGAATACCTCCTTACCAGGGTCATCGAAGATACCAACGAGATTCTCAAGGTCACAAAGATTACACCAAAAAAAATCTATGTCTACACGTCACCGGAATGGAAACAAAAAATTTTCAGGAAAGCTTTACAGCTTGCTGCTGGAAATGAATTCAATGTTGGTCAGATGATAAAGGACACAATGACAGATCCATTAATGAAGCCACTCGGTCAACAGGCGTCTCAATTTGTTTCAAAAATTGGTGGCGAGATAAAAATGTTCAGTGAAATAGACCGTGGACGATTTATTATTCCCATTAACGAAAAAGACCATCTCCTCAACGCAAAATTATATCTCAACGAAGTGTTTAGCTGTGAGGTGGAAATCTATAGTGCCGACGATATAAACCTTTATGACCCGGCAAAGAAAATAAAGTTTGCGACTCCCTTACGACCAGCAATCTATATCGAATGAAAAGGAAGGTTATGCCTAAGAAATTTGTTCGAATGTGTCCGGAATGTAACAGCACTGATACAAAACCGGACATGTCAGCAGACTCCTACTCCAAGGGTCTTCTAAATCAAAGGCAATGTAACACCTGTGGTCATACCGGGTTGTTTTTCCCTGAATATACCCAAGAGGATCTAAAAAAGATAAGAGAAAAAAAATAAGGAAGAAACCTTTGTTACTTTCGTTTTCTCCATTTGATAAAGATGACCGCACTGATTAGCGAGAGGACAATCACAAGGCCGATCATGACCAGTGTAAGGGTTGTTGGGAACGAGGTAACGACTACAGGGAACACCTCAGATTCCGCATTATTGCCTGCGATATCAGTAACGTTGATCTTAAACTCGTAATAACCATCTCCTTCTGCGGCTGTATACTCCCATTCAAAAGGAGAAGAATCCAGTGGGTCTCCGTATACTGTCCAGCGGCTCCAATTCGATTTATCCTCAGAAAACCGATAGTACAACGAGACTTCTTTAATACCACTACCATCTTGATCATTGACAAGTCCGGACACGGTAAAGTTATAAGACCAACTCATTTCCGTTTCCAACGTAGGTATATCAATAGTTCCGATCGGTACGGACGTGTCTTTTCGGAAAGTAATTGCCTGGTTATTACTGGTGACTAACAATGTGTTTCCTAGTGTATCATTGATCTTGAAATACAGGTAATAGAGCTCACCTTCATTCATTTGATCCCAATATTCTTCTTTTAAACTCCAGGACTTGTCATAGGTGCTCGCATTCACATCAGTTGCAATGGTGGTCCATGAAGTCTCAAAATTCGGGCGATATTGAATAGTATCTAAACGGAAATCATCTTCGAACAATACAGAGTACGTTAATCGCTCTTTGAACCAGAGGGTGTTTCCTGAGAAGCTCGGCAGATCAGGGATTTTCCAGTCATATAAAAACGAGACGTCCCCGTGGATCGGGAACTCTTCGATGTTACTTGCGTTATCAATAGCAACCGTGCAGACTTCAAAATACCCACCATGTTGGCTTGAGGAGCTTGTGAAATTGAATTTCCAGTGTGGTGACTTTTGGGTGGAGTTTGTGAAATAGACCCAGTCCCCGGTGAAGTTCCCCGTGGATGAATAGCGATAGTATAGTTTCACTTGTTTTATTCCACTGGCATCGGTTTCGTTATCAAAGGACGAAGCGTTGATCCATATGAAATTTGCGGATGCGTCATACCGCGGTTTCATTGATTGTTTTTTGACATAGGAACTTGGATCGGTGATATCTTGTTTTATTTTGAAATATTTTGTTACGGTGTTTCCCGCGAGGTCTTTAATGCTAAACGTGATGCTTTTTAACGATGTAATATTATCATAATCAGGTATCGCAGAAAGATTTGCAGTAATATTTTGTACCTGCGTCGTCCCATTTGTTCCGGTACATCGAGCAAAATAAGTGTTCATATATGTTATATTATTGAGGATATATTGGAGGGTATATTGTGCTGAATTAACAAGCAATCCCGTTCCATTATCTTTAACTTTGATGCTGATCCTAGGAACAACGATATTCAACCATCCATTAAATGTTGGAGTAATCGAAGGGTATAGATATGGAGGCACAGAGTCTTGCGTAAGGGTTATTCCCCAGCGGAGTAGACTAGGATTATTGGCGGAAATATTTTGAGTTGTGAAATCCGCGCGTAATCGAAGAGTCCGGGGAAGCGTTACATCACTCATTGGAAGTAACGTCCCATTTTGTAAGTTTTTCAGAACATTATTGTCTTCATCAAGGAGCTTGAATGTAATACCACTGATTGTCTTGTCATAGACTGCATATGCATAAAATCGATACCACCAAAATGACTCAGGCAGTTTAATAGGAATGGATGTAATACTTCCTTGTATTTGTTGTGAGGGAGCCTTGTAGGTCCCAATGCTATACAAATCACCGTTTTCATCTGCAACAAAGAGTAATCCATTTGACACGATAGGAGAACCAAAGACCGGGGATCTCTTAAAATCAGGAGTCTGAAATGTATCAAAGCCCCATGCTTCTGCACCAGTTGTAGCGATACGTGCGATAATTTTTTTGGAGGGTAAGCCAAGATAGACTTTCCCATCTGCGTACACTGGGGAGGAGGTAAGACTACTCGGTGAAAAAAGATGGGATCGATTATATACTGAAGTAGCCCAAAGTTCTGAGCCGCCTGACGCATTTAAAGCAAAAAGCGTTCCATTTGGTGACGCGACATAGAGGATATTATCAAAGATAGCGGGTGTCGAATCCCCATTACTACTGTATGCTTTATCCGAAGAACAAATCGTTTTATTCCAGAGTATTTTCCCATCTGTGAGATTCAATGCATACATCATTGTTTTTATTGATAAAGAACTTGTTATAGTAGCGGTGACAAACACGGTATTGCCATAGATAACTGGTGACGCGTACCCAACCGCACCGATTTTTTTACTCCAGAGTTTCGAACCATTAAGAGAGAAAGCAAACACGCTATTGTTATCTGGGGAATTACAGCCAGCAATAACAATGTCATGCGAAAGGGACGCTGCGGGGCTTGAAAAACTCGGTGCTGATAGTTCCTCCTGCCATGTTCTTTTAGGATTTTGTAAATCAACCGCTAAAATTTTATTGTTGGTATATCTATTGCTTTCTAGAACGTAAACGCCATTGTCCCCACCCCATGAGGTGATAAAGACGTTATCTCCCGCAATAACAGGAGAGGAGAAATAGCAAATTGCAGTATCATTATTAGAAAAATCATAGACCCAGGTTTTTGAAATATTATCTCTTGGAAGTGCATAGATATGGTTAATATGTCCACCAGTATCCATTTGACCTGTTGCCACAACAATATAGTCATCAGTAACAGCAGGTGAATTTACGATATCATAATCAAAGCTGTGGAAAGAGGTGCGCGTTTGAGGATTCCCACTGCCTACGCCAGCGGGAAGCTCCATGTTATATTGATAAATGGTTCTCGCGTTCGATACGATATAGACCTTTCCATTCCCAATCACAGGATTCCGGAATTGCCCTCCAACATATTCATTGCCATACCAATATAATGAACTCGTTGAAGGACCATCTCCTGTTGTTGCCCGGTTGTTTTCTGGGTTGAACCCAACCATAGGCCATTCGCCTTGTATTCTTGAGATATTCACGATATTGCTTCCGATATGGACTTTATTTTCCACATCTATTCGATAAGAAGTAGAAAATAAATCCAACCATTGACTCGAATTTTGCCAGGTCATCGCCCAACTGAAGATACGCGGGGAGGTTAAGGGCGTATCCGTGGTAAGATTCGCCCGGATTTTTAATTTTTTATATGGTATTGCATTGAGATAGACCGGCGGATGGGAGAACCCATCTGAGTTCTTCCCCTCAGGATTATCGGTAAAGTAATCATTCGGGACTAGTATGTAGTTGCCAGAATTTTTTTCATACAGGATTTGGTATTTTATCGCCGCCCCGCCACTCTGATAGTCATTCCACGTAAGTGTATCCCAATAGAATCCACTAAAATGGGTTGAGATACTAAGGGGATCAATCGGGTTTTTTGTCTCAGCAAATCCATATCCTAACGCATACCCTTGTTCACCGGTGGAGTACAGTTTTATATAATTTGTTGACAGATTACAAAGCGTTGATAAATGGATGAACTTAAGAGATGCTACAACACAGATGTCAATATAGTTATTAGCGTCCAATGCATATTTTAAATCACCCTGTGTAATCATATGAGAAAAAGTAATATTATTTCCTTGAGATATGTTTCTTCCCAGTTTCTGCCATGCGCCGTTGATGAATTTACTTGAATTCCAAAAATAATAATTAACGATTGCTTTATTTGTTGCTTTTCCATACCAAGAAACGACAATATTATCAATTACTTCTGCAGCACTATTTGGTTTAAATCGAAAGTGTTGGATGACAAATCGTTTTAGATAGGTAGCGGATCGAGTTGCTGACAACTGGTCAAGTCTCTTTATTTTATTGATATCGTTTCCTTCAAATATTGCTTCCTTTGAAAGATGGGAAGTAGGTGAAAATGTTTTCCCTATTGGAAGAAATAGAAACGCTTGATATGCATACGCGTAATGAGATAACGTATCAGCAAAATTATACGTGAAATGACTTGTACCTTTTTTTAACTCTATCGTACCGTTTACGAAATTACAGCCGGTAAGCTTGAGATTTGTTGAATCTTCAAAGGTATCTTCCCATACTCCATCGTCAGGATAGGTCTTTGCAATTGCGACTGTGCTGGGAACGATGAATCCTATCACTAGGATCATGATAATCCCTCCGGTAATTGACAGGTTCATCGAATGCGTTGTATGCATATTTTATCTCCATATATAGATTTTTAATTGTTTATATTACTTTTGCCGGTTTAATTACTTCTGTAGTATAAGGTAACTAAGTACCCTTTATACTATATTTATGCGAAATATTTATATATTAGTTATGGAACAGTTTTTTGATTGAGGTCATCCCAATTTGTTATCTCTTTCCTCCTTAAAAAGTTTATTAATTTCGTATCATAAAAAAATGATGGTTCATTACCGTATCAATATCTGGATATCCATCACATTCGTCCCTGTAAGGCCGGTACGAAGCATATCACCCAATCCTAGGAAAAAAACATAAGAGTTGTTTTGCTCCAAAAAACTAGGGGGATTCAGCTTTTTTTTCAGTGCACGAGCAAGTGTAAAACCATCGGCGAGAGCACCAGCAACATCGCTATTCCCGTCAATCCCATCTGTCGCAAATGAGCAGACAACTAAATCATTGCCTGCAATCTCCTCCACACAGCTGAGCACTAATTCTTGGTTCCGTCCACCAGTCCCACTACCCCGTACCGTTACGGTTGTTTCGCCACTGGTGATAAAAACAGTCTTTCCATGTATGAGACTCTTTATTACCCTGTCAATTAAATATTTGCCAATGACCCGTGCTTCGCCAGTAATTGAAGTCGTCATCAGTTTTGCGTCATATCCAAGTTCTTTTGCTTTTGCAATAGCACCTTGACATGCACGTTCATTATTTGCTATAATAAAATTAAATACCGTCTCAAACACAGGATCATTTTCTTTGAGAGTCTCGGAAATACGCCCAGCGATACCTTCCGTTATGACTGTTCTTACCGTTGCTGGTATATTCGTCCAAAGTTTATATCGTTTAAGGATTTCTCTTGCATCAGAAAACGTAGTCGGATCAGGAGATGTGGGACCGGACGCAATCGAAGATATCGGATCATGCACAATATCGGAGATAATAAGGGAGATGATCACTGCTTTTGTATGTTGGGTAAGCTGTCCACCTTTTACTAAGGAAAGATGTTTCCGAATTGTATTCAGTTCATCAATGCTTGCACCGGAACGTAATAGCAGATCGATCGTTTTTTGTAGGTCATTGAGTGGAATACGAGGCTTACAGAATAACGCAGATCCGCCACCGGATATTAGCACGATCACGCAATCGTTCTCACTACACTTTCCTAAGAGGTCAAGGATTTTTTCTGCGCCATGGATACTGCCTTCATTTGGAAGAGGATGCCCCCCTGTAATAACCTCTATTGAATGATTTGTAATTGTTGCTGATGGATCATTTGTTATTACAACACCTTTTGTTACTGTCACCGCATCGCAGATTGCTTGTGCCATCCCCATGCTTGCCTTCCCAAAACCCACGACATACAGATGATCAAAAGAGGAAAGGTCAATGGCTTCCGATGCAAATACCAGTTGCGTGCCGCAAAAGACATCTTTCACAATACGAGAGGGTTGTACTGCGTCAATTGCAGCAGTCAGCATATCAAGGACATCCTTTCGTTTCTGCTGAAGCACCGGTGTTTGACCATTCAAGACCAGATCATCATAATTCTTAAACAACATACTTCCAAAACAATCATTTCCCAAAATCAAGTTGTCGCATCAGATTTCGCCGCATCTTCCGATCGCTGGAAAAACCTTTCATCATCCGCTTGGTCATATTATAATATTTCAACACTTCTTTGACGTCCTTATTCTCCGCACCAGCACCCCTAGCGATTCGTTTTATGCGCGATGCCTGGATAAGCTCCGGGTTCTCCCTCTCCTTATTTGTCATTGAATCCATAATAATCCGGAATTTCTTTAGCTTATTCTGCGTCTCATCCATATCCACATTTTTCAATTTCCCGGACATACCACCAGGAAGCATCTCTGCGATCTTCGACAACGGACCCATCCCAGAGATCATATTCATCTGTTCATACATGTCATTCAGATTGAACTTGCCAGACATGAGTTTCCGCGCGGTTTTCTCCGCATCCTTTCCTTTTAGGCTTTCTTCAGCACGTTCCAACAAGGATTTAATATCACCCATACCTAAGAGTCGGGAGATAAAACCAGAGGGATCAAACTTCTCAAAATCAGCGGAATGCTCACCAGTTCCCACAAACACGATCGGCGCACCAACCTCAGCGGCAGCACTCAACGCACCACCACCTTTGGCCGTCCCATCGAGCTTCGTCAGAACAATACCGGTGATACCGATTGCATCATTAAAGGCTCTAGCCTGTGGACCAGCTTGCTGACCCATCGCTGCATCCATCACCAGAAGCTTCTCATCAGGTTTAATCGCCTTAAAAATATTCTTCATCTCAGAAATCAAATCATCCTCTAGTTTATGACGTCCGGATGTATCAACAATAATCACATCAGCGGTCCGCTTGAATTTATTAAGACCTTCCTTGATGACATTCACCGCATTTTTCTCGTTTTTATCCCCATAGAACAGAACCTCGACTTGCTCAGATATCTGCTTTAATTGTTCGTAGGCTGCTGGACGGTGGACATCACCAGCAATCAATGCAGGTCGAAGTCCTTTTCTTTTAAAATACGTTGCCAACTTTCCGCAACTTGTCGTTTTCCCCTGACCGTACAACCCAACCATCATGATGACCTGCTTTCGGATCGCAAGTTCCCGGGACGCTCCAACAATACGAACCAGCTCATCGTAGACAATGTGAATAACATGCTCCCGGTTCGTCATCCCTGCAGGCGGTTTCTCCTCAAGTGCACGTTGCTCTATTTTTTTAGAGAGATCAAGAACAAGTTTGACGTTGACATCTGATTGTAACAATGCTCGTTGGATGTCTCGTACGACTTCTTTTACAAGCTGTGCATCGACATGTACCGCGTTTGCGATTTTTTTAATTGTTCGCTTCAGCGAATCTCCAAGATTATCAAGGACCATAGGAATCTTATTTGTGACATAGAACAAGAGAGATTAAAAGGTATCGTCATTTGGTTTTTACCAGACATCTTCCACAAATATATATAGAATTATGTGGTTGTGCTCACAACTTTTCTTAGTTATTTTTTTATATGACTCGAATCCTACAAGTCAATCAATAGTTGGAGAATGGACAACAAACAGACCGACCTGCGTGGACAAATAGTTTTGTTGCTGAATAAATAGTTAGACATATAATTTAAGAGTAGGGATTAACCTGCTCAAATCTTTTCCTTCAATGACGACATCAGCACACTTTACCACACAAGTATCCTCTGGATTAAATGCAATTCCAAGTCCGCAGGTCTCAAGCATGGGAATGTCAAAGCACGAATTCCCAACCGCTGCACATGCTTCTAAGCGAAGATGAAGTTTCTTCGCAAGAGCTTTGACGTTTTTATCCTTATGCATGAGTTCAACATGAAGGACACCTTCGCCAGTCAATCGTCCATCTTTACCAACTTTTACTTCATTTGCATACGCGTAATCAATTCCAAAGTCATGAGCAACCTTTTCTGCTAAAATGTCAAGACCAGCGCTTACAATTGCGGTGTGAATGTGGCGTTCCTTCAGAAATGAAATACATTCTTCTACACCTTTGATAAAAGGGATCGTATACAATATATCCTGAATG
>JAPKYG010000108.1 GCA_026394435.1 Methanobacteriota archaeon
TCATTTGGATTCTGGATTAATTTATTCAGCATCGCTTTTTCAAAATTCAATGCATCAGGATACGAATGGAAAGCTTTCGCGTAATCTCGTGTTTTTTCAAGCTCCTCTCGCAACGAATAGGTTACCTCGTTTTCCCCACTCATCGGATGGGCAACGTAGGTCATCGCTGCTTTTTCGAAATCCCCCTGGACAATATATTTTCCCACGAGATGGGTAATGGGCCGAATCACACCAAATCGTTGTATCCCATAAAAATTCGGGAACCCTCCCCAAGTTTCAATAGGGGATACCAGCTTCTTGATTTGTTCTGGTACTATTGCTGCATCGATATTCCGTACTGTTATCTCAAAGCGATTCCCCAGTAAATCTCCGATCCTCACAGGAACTTCGGATTGATAGATATTTTCAAATGAGACGTCTTTGATGTTCAGCTGAGACAAATGCTCAGGAGAAACCCGCTCAAACGACATCAACTGGGTGCTCCATGCTCGCTTATCTTTATTTCCAGCAAAACTGATTCGTCTCTTGGAGAAATGTAACCTATCTGCAATCTCATGAACAAGGGTATTAGTTTCCCAGTTCCGAGCGGAGACTTCAGCGATAGTAAAATGCCCATTGTCTTTTTTCGGTGGATATAAAAACAGTTCAGTCACATGAAAATCATCGATGCGAACACGAAGCTTCCCACCAATACCCGGCTCGTTTATGCAGTACGTGCCGATACCAATCTGGTGTTCAAAGTCAGGGCTTTTCATCGATGTGCTGCTCTTTGACTATTCAAAATTCTTACCGAATTGTTTAATCTCATCCTCGAGATATTTCACTGCTTTTTTCAGAACCTCTTCAGGGGATCCTTTTTTGACCCGGATGAACAATAGTTTCTTGGGAGCGAGTGGATTATCTGCCATACAGGCGGCATAGTCTACATCATTATTCTGAAGTAAGATATGTGTAATAGGATGAAGGATGGTTTCGTCTTCCCCAACAATTTCTAGTTCGAGTTCCGTTTTTGTCTTTCGAATGGTTTTTAACTCCATATTCTCACAGTTCCTCTTGTTCGTGTTTTTTCTTTATAATTTCTGCAGGTCGAGTGCTCCGTAGTCGTCTGCGATGCGTCGGTGTTCTTTGTTACCGCAGTTCTCACATTCCAGGCCATGGCTTTTTTTCACAAGTGGGTGTCTGCATTTTGAACAGCGTGCTTTAATGGCTCCAAAGCCTCGTTCTTTCGTTTCAAGTTGTACACTGGGTTTTACCTGGATGACTTTTGCGCGGATGTAATCCTCGGCTTTGTATTCCGTGGATGCATCTTTGATGAACCCTTGGGCGATTTCTTTGACATGGATGGTAGCATCGGTATCACCGGAAATAGACCTGTTTTTTCCAGCGACATGGACCACTTCAACGATTATCATAGTTGATTTGGCCATGACCACTCTTGCGATAACAATATCTCCCTCCTTGAGAAGTACGGGTGTACTAGTAGCTGGTTTTACCTCCGCGGTGCGATGTTTTTCATCCACAACGTAGGTTCCTATACGTGCTGCCCGGATGATTCCATTTTCTTCAAATGTTCCGTCGCCGGGCAATAATTCTTCAGAAGTAGAGAGTTGATCACCAGGCATGACTAATTTATGTTTCATGTTTTCTCACAAATCCAAATAGGCAAGTCAATCCATGTTTTAAAGGTTATGGTTATGATGTCCTCCTGAAGAGGAGTTGCCAGTTCTGGAGTAAAAAGTGTTATAAATGGCATGCTTATTTCGATTTTCCTAGCTAGGCTGTTTAACGCTAGGTGAAAACTATGACACGTAAACCAGCGAGAATGATTCGATATATAAGAGGGCAGGCAACGACAAGGCGAGAGTATATGGGTGGTGTCCCGGCATCTCGTCTTACGCAGTTTGTCAGCGGTAATAAGACTGCGAAGTTTCCCGTTCAATTATCATTAACTGCAGATGAGAGATGTCAGTTGCGACACAACTCATTGGAATCAGCACGTATCGCTGCAAACAAAACACTTGAGAAACACATAGGATCAGCTAACTATTGTTTACACATTCGAGTCTATCCCCATATCGTTATTCGTGAAAATAAGCAAGCAACTGGGGCAGGGGCAGACCGTGTCTCTCAGGGAATGCGACGAGCATATGGGAAACCGGTGGGGACTGCTGCTCGGGTGAAAGTGAATCAGATCTTAATGACTCTTGATACAACAGAACAGTTCTTTAAACCTGCAAAAGAAGCCTTGCGAAAAGCAAGTATGAAGCTCACAACATCGTGTACTATTAATATCCTAAAAGGCGCGGAGCTCCTCCATTAAAACCTTGTTACACATATTTGATAACAAAGGGGAGAAGGATCAATCCCAAGATCACTAGTGAGATTGCCAGAGAAACGTTTTTTACGATTTTTTCTTTTGTTTCTTCCTTGATTCCTTTTTTCAGTCGGATGATAACCGCTCGTACGCCATCATTGAAGAGGAAGCCACCATCGAGTGGTACCATAGGAAGCACGTTAAATAAGGAGACTGCAAGGTTCAACCAGAAAATCCAGTAGATTGCGTTGATGATAATCCAGAAAAGAGGGACTGGAAGAACGCCTAAAGGACCGGTAATGATGTAGGAGTCAGAAAACGGCGATATAATGGGATTGTAACCCGCGAAGTACCCCAGCAGGGGAAGGCTATAGAAGGTGAGTAACCCTCCCGGAAAATTAAAAAACGGGTTTTTCAAAATAGCAAGATGCTCCGAAACGACCGAGTCGCGGAGCAGTGATTGCACGCCAAGGTATCCTTTTCCTTTATACGATACATTATTCACATAGATAGTGGTTCGTTTTGCGTATTCAACGTACTTATCGCCAAGCAACACTTGGGTTGTGTGCAGGGTACCGCTTTTCAAATACGTGATGTTGACGGTCTGATTTGCGTTGGTGTTATTCCACGCATTGAAATATTCGTTCCCCGTGTGGATCACCGTATCGTTTACCTTTGTGATAATGACACCTGTTTGAAGCTCGATGCGTGAAGCAGGGGAATCAGCATCAACAGTGAACACCATCACTCCTTCATCCACCGGTTGTACTGCTGACATAAACACAAAAGAAAATAATAAAATACTTATCAAGACAACAACGAAATTTGCAGCAGATCCTGCTGCATAAATCCGCATCCGAGGAAGAATCTTCGCTTTTTTTACCTCCTCGTCATCAGGCTCACAGAACGCCCCAATCGGAACGATTAAATATAAAATACCAAGGGATTTGACCTTTAATTTATCAACTAATGCTAGAATCCCATGGGAGAACTCATGAACCATAATCGCGATGACCAGCCCAAGAAGAACATATCCAAGGTACTCCAGAGGTAGAATCGGGTTAATACCAGGAAGAACCAACGCTACTTCCGGGCCAGGTAACGCATTTCGCTGTGCAGGAGTAAATTCCACCACCATCTTGGCGGTCCAAGCCATTAATCCTGTCATTACTATCATAGTGATAAAACAAAAAATTATCCCGATGTTTCCGTAGATCTTCCAGAACCGTTCATGTTTTGCACGGTTTTTCAGAAACTGTATTCCTTTTTCAGTTCGCCACATGAGTGCAGGTCCATAAAAAGAGATATTGTGTTTTTTTAACACACCTTTTTTGTATAGGAGAAATACGATTCCAGCGTAAACAACAATAATCGCAATAAAAATCAAGATGCTTTCAATAATTGACATAGTTTCTCGCGCAGAATACATCAACAGTTCTTAAAGTAATTGAAAAAAGTTCACTTCGCATGGTGCTTCAGCATTTTCTGTGTTTGTTCTTCAATATCAGCTTCATATTTCTCGTTAATGAATTCCTCTTTGATATAGTGATAACTGACTGCTCCGATAAAAACAATTATGATGCCTACGGTAATGTAACCCCAGAACGATAGCGTGTAGAATGGGTCAATCAAAAACCCATTGCCTTTGGAATATTCCCCGATTACTTGGCCAAAAGTATCAAAAAGAATTGATCCGATAAACCCAAACCCAAACAATGAAAACGGAACAACCCAGTAAGACCAGAGAACCTTTTTTTCTCTAATGTAGATATCAGTGACTCTTCCAAACGCAGCAAGCAGTCCAGCTGCAACAATTCCCCAAGTGATTGCACCAAGGAACTTCAGTATTAGAACGACGAGGGGTATGTCCTTATTGAACGTGTTATTATAGGCGTAAAACACACTTACTGCAATAATAACAATGGAAAGGATGAACGTGTAAAACGACGGCCGTCCGGTAAGCAGACCTGCTCTGAATTCATGCCATATAACCGCGACTTTTTTCTCTGAATTAAACGTCCGAATCAAAAGATAAATACCGAGGGTAAATAGGATCGCCCCAAACCCACTTGCTGCCATACCAAATATTGCAAAGATAGCCCAGACGATCAAGATCAGAGCGATAGGGAGAAAAAATTGTTTTTTTACTTTATCCTCATCAAGGAGTTTGATGATCCGATAATAGGTGTCTTCTATTTGTTTACTCTGTTTTACGTTCACTCGTTGAATCGAGGTGATCTTCAACCGTGATTGGATGATCGGAAGGATATGTTCATCCTCAGCGCCATCACTGATAAGGATCGCGTCCTGTGCATTGGTCTCCTTGATGACGGAGTCAAGCTGGTCAGCGAGTTTCTGATCTGATTTTACTCCAACGTTGATATTCCCACATAAGGTTGCTATCTCAACATCTTTTTCTTCTTTTTTCAGGGACTCGTAAATGGAGATAGCAAAAAAAATCGCGTTCAAATCCGAATCCTCAGCGTCAGCAAGTCCAAGTTTATTTGCAGCATCTAAGTTATTTTGGACTCCAATAATTGGGCTTTTCACCTGAGCCTTTCTACCAAAATCATCGTCACGATCAATATTAAGGATGAGAGTTTTCGCCATCGTTTTCAAAAATAATAACAATTACTGTATATAAACTTTTATAAGACTCAGATCGTGCCCCTAACGGTTTCACCAAAATCAAATATACCCTGTATGGAAAAAATATTGAGAGCAATCGACATGTTAGACAACAACCAAGAAGAAGCGATAAAAATCTTGAAAGCAAACAGGAAAGACCTCAGTGAACATTGTGGACAACAAAAGAGACATCCAAGCGGTTGGTAATCTTCTCTCATCTCTTCCTTTCTTTTCTTTTTAAACACTGTTTTTAACGTGGTAAATCAATTCTTTCATTGAAAAGGATGGAATCATTCCAGTGATGTGTTTGCCACACCTTTAAACAAGGTGAAAGTGACGCTGGGAAACCTTTTTACCTTAAACCAAGGTGATTTCCTTCATTAATAACCTTCTTATAGGAGAACATTGTTATCAAATTGGGGAAAATTATGGAAAGAAATCATATATTGAGAAAAGGTAACAATATGAGAACTAAAGTGTATAAGAAAGGTCTGATAATTGGTGTAATCTTTTTGCTTATTGGTATTAGTATGATACCTATCACCAGTTCTATGGACAATGTAAAAGAGAAAAATAACCAGGGTATTGTTAATTCCCAAAAACTCAATACCTCTGATACACCACTTATACGTCATGTATATAAAATACATTTTATTGGAAGAATTCATAATTTAACCATTCAAGAGAATGATTACCGAGGGTATGATTACCATTTTGAATCCTATAACCTAAGGGAATTTGTGTATTGGAGAAGCAGTATTCGTTCATGGGGATTCTCCTACGACCACTATGTTGGTGGTCACGCTTCTTTTGGCTTTGGTGGATATAATTTTCGAGGAATACTAAGACCTACTTTTATTTGTGGTTATTTTTATGTACCACGCGCATATCTTTCGTAATCTCAATTTACCGATGCTGATAGGTTTGATACTAAATCATTAGTATAAAACACAGGTTTCTAAGGATATTCTTTTATAGGAGAATAGTGTTATATAATTGTACAAAAGGGGGAAAGTTATGGATAAATATCCTCTGATTGGAGTAAGCATCTGTGCTGTGGTTCTTATTGTCCTTGGTTCGTTGACCAATGTTGTTGGGTATCAAATGGTTCAATCATCAAACCAGAAAACAATAAATGATGAGGTCGACCAGAAAGAGTTGTTATTACAAACCATTCTTGATATTGCAAACAACAAGGAGATACAGAGTATTATACTCAAATCTCAGTTAAGCAGAGAGGGTTTCTTTAATCCTGGTGTGAAATTCTCGTTATTCAATAGAACCAACTCAAACATATGTATCTTATTGGTTTGATACTTTCAAAGACTATCAGTAAATCAAGGATACATTCGATGGTTGAACAGTATCAGATAATTAATCAAAGGGTACAAAAGGATATCACTACAATTATTGAAAGAGACGCTATGCTCAAGGGAGAAATAACACAATTATCAAACTCAAAGTGTGATTGTGGAAATGATAATACAACTGGTTGGAATTTCCCAGTTCTCTGTGTAATTTTATTTCCTGTACTTATATTTTTATATTACATGTGGGGCTATTTTCATTTTGATTTCCTTAACCTTATAACTGCTTTGTTAGATGTTGGTGCAAAACTTAACTGTTTCTGGGCGTAAAAGAGGAAAATCAATGAAAAGGAAAGGTTTAACGGTTGGAATCATTTTCTTGTTCGGAATGAGATGAAAAGAGTAAGTATGAAATTGTAGATTACCTCCCAAATCTCCACCCTCAACTGCTCTCCTTTTTTTGTGATATATCGCAGCATGGATTCTCTTCGTTTTATCGCATCAAAAACGTGCGATATCAGCTTAATTCAATCAACCTAATGGTTTCATGCAAGAACGAGACATCTTCCTTTAGAATCGGTGTTTTGGTGACAGAGGAAACGGTAAGGACCACTATTATATATGGAGGAGGGGGTAACATTCTACTGAGGTAACAGATATGATGAATGGAAAAACCAACCAAATTGAAAGGCAGTCAAAAGTTAAATATAGTCAAGAAGAAATCAAATATACCTCCATTCTATTCATGTGTCTGTATGCCGCTTGTCACCTTCAAATATAACGATTTCATCAACCTACTTGGCTATAAGATCCCAAAGGAAAAACTCATTGAAAAACTTCCGATGATCGGGGGTGATTTCAGCCATGTTACGGGTGATGAGATCAACATCGAGTTTTTCCCGAACAGACCAGATCTCACCTCAGTCGAAGGCATTGCACGTGCATCACGGGCGTTCTTCGAATTTAAGACAGGATTACAGACTTATGAGGCCGCGACTTCAGATGTTTCATTAACCGTGGATCCGTCAGTAAAAAAAATCAGACCGTTTGTCACCACAGCTTTAGTGAAAAACATTACGATGACTGATGAATTGATCACATCACTCATGGGATTACAAGAGAAACTTCACGTTGGGTTAGGGCGCAATAGAAAGAAGGTCGCTATCGGCGTCCATAACGCAGAACCGGTTACACCACCTTTTTTCTACAAGGCGGTTGACCCGGATGCCGTCTCGTTTGTCCCTCTTGCCAAAGATGAACCGATGACCCTGCGTGAGATTCTGAAAAAACATGAGAAAGGCGTTGATTATGCTCATCTCCTTGAGGGTTTTGACAAATACCCTTTGATTGTCGATGTCCATAACAACGTGCTGTCATTCCCACCAATCATTAATGGTAGTTTAACTGAGGTTACCCCGTACACAAAAGAGGTTTTTATCGATGTGACCGGGAATGATAGAAAAGCGATTAATTACGCGCTCAATATCGTGACGACCGCGCTTGCAGAGCGAGGGGGAACAATCTATCGAACTACTGTACTGGAAGATGGAAAGAAAATTGTTTCCCCTGATTTTACTGCGGTGAAACAAAGTGTATCGGTCGCTTTTGTCAATACAATTCTTGGGACAAGGTTCAAGGAAAAAGACGTCGTGACTTGTTTGAAAAAAATGGGACATAATGCAGTTGATTCTGGAGATGGCAGAATCGCGGTGGAAATAGCCGCGTGGCGGTCTGATATCCTTCATGAGGTTGATCTTGTTGAGGATGTCGCGGTTGGGTTTGGGTTTGACCTGTTTGAGACGGATTTCCCAAAAGCGTTGACGTTTGGGAGGACATTACCGTGTCATAATCTCTTAGATGGTTTACGAGGTATTATGATTGGTGTTGGATTTAACGAAGTCACCACTTTCGTCATATCAAACGAGGAGGATGAATTTCAGCGTATGGGACTGATAAAAGGTAAAATGGTCAAGATTGAAAATCCCATCGGCGAAGAGTATAGCGGGTTACGAATGAGTCTTTTACCGTCGTTATTGAAGCTTCTTCGGGAGAATAGGCATCATCCGCTGCCGCAACAGATTTTCGAAGTTGGGGTCGTGGTTGATGAGCAGGCGAAAAACCGGCATCATTTGGCCGGCATGAAAATTGATGCAAAAGCCAACTTCACAGAATGCAAATCACTTGTTGAAACAGTGCTTCGAGAGTGTGGATGCAAACCAGTAATTAAGGAGAAATCACATGCTGCATTTATTGAAGGACGATGCGCCAGTGTGTTGAAAAATGAAGCGGAGATTGGGGTGTTTGGAGAGTTACATCCAAAGACGATTCAGGCTTTTGATCTTGAACATCCGATGATCGCATTTGATCTTGTAACAGATCTTCTGCAATGAGAAGGAGTCTCGTAGGAACAATGCAGCAGGAGTATCGAGCCAGCGCGGAGGAAACCTGGGATGCGATAGCGGAAAGTTTTGATACAACGCGAAAAAAACCATGGAAATTCTGTCTTGATTTTATTCGTACTCTGAAAAACACTGATGTGGTGGCTGATGTTGGATGTGGGAACGGACGTCATCTTTTGCCTTGCGCGGAGAACTGTTCACATGCTGTAGGAGTAGATATTTCACAGAAGTTGCTCAGAATAGTTCATAAGAAACTCCCAAACAAAAACATCCATAATGTTTCGCTTCTTCACGCTGATGTCGTCCAGCTTCCATTGGTAGATAACAGTCTTAATGCTGTCTTGTTTATCGCATCGTTGCATAATATCCAGGGGAAAGAACACCGTCGTCGTGCGTTACAGGAGGTCGACCGGGTGCTGAAACCAAATGGTACTGCATTGATCAGTGTCTGGTCTCGTTGGCAGGATATGTATTTTAAGTATTTCATGAAACAATTCATTGTTCGTTCACGGGAATTTGGTGATATCGACGTGTACTGGAGGCAGCATAACCTCAATGTCCCCCGGTTCTATCATTTGTACAGCAAGGGGGAATTTATCCGGGAATTACGTGATGCAAGTTTTTGTATCCAGAACCTTCAAAGTCTGAAAATTCATTCGAAACGCTTTCCTGATAATTATTTCGCCGTGGTGAGAAAAAGATAATTATTTAAAATGAATGGTATTCTCAACAGAGAGTGGAACAGGAATACTCATGGACATCATTACGACAGAGAATCTTACGAAAACATTCGACGGATTTACCGCAGTGGATCATATCTCATTTTCTGTTAAGAAAGGTGAGGTTTTTGGATTTCTTGGTCCGAATGGTGCAGGTAAGACAACGACGATTAAAATGCTGACAACTTTATTATACCCAACGCAAGGTTCTGCAACCATTGCCGGGTTTGATATCTTAAAACAGCGGGCGGACGTCCGAGAAAACATTGGCGTTGTCTTCCAAGAACCAGCGTTAGACACAGAGCTTACCGGCAGAGAGAACCTTGATTTTCATGCACGGATGTATGGGCTGTCACAAGAGGTGAGGAAAAAACGGGTTTTTAAGTTACTCACCTTAGTTGACTTACTGGATAAAAAAGATGTCTTGGTGAAACA
Source organism: Methanobacteriota archaeon (assembly GCA_026394435.1). Lineage (GTDB taxonomy): Archaea > Thermoplasmatota > E2 > DHVEG-1 > DHVEG-1 > SM1-50. Next base: position 9,803 of record JAPKYG010000108.1, read on the forward strand.
TTACTCAGGGGGAATGAAACGACGGCTGGAGATCGCTCGGGGTCTGATGCATTCCCCGACGGTGTTGTTTTTAGATGAGCCGACCCTAGGGTTGGATGCACAGACCAGGCGGGCTATCTGGGAGTATATCAAACAGTTGAACAAGGATGAGAACACTACGATTTTTTTGACAACGCATTACATGGATGAAGCTGATTTTTTATGTGATCGTATTGGAATCATTGATCATGGGAAGATTATGGTGATGAACACGGTTGATATGTTGAAAAAATCTATTGGTAACGATGTTATTACGTTATCGTGTTCTGATATTCAGAAACTTCAAAAACGGTTAGAACAGGAATCATGGATCAGTAAGATAACACCGTATGCTTCTTTTTTAACACTTGGCGTTGAGCGTGGTGAAGAAAAAATCCCGGCGATCTTTGATATCGCACGGACCGTAAATGTAACCATTTCTTCAGTGGATGTTCGCAGGCCAACCTTGGATGATGTTTTCATCTATTATACCGGGCGAAGTATGCGTGAGCAAGATCATGAGGCTCCGCATAATGGAACAAAAAAACCTGCTAGATTTCGTCTGAGGTGGCAGAAGTGATGAATCAAAAAAATTTCCAAGCCATCTATGTGTTGTGGCTTCGACAAATGAAACGGTTTCTCCGAGCGAAAAGCAGGGTTTTGACGACCATCGTTCAACCATTGTTCTTCCTTTTCATCCTTGGGTTTGGGTTTAACATCGCGGTATTCCCCGGGATGCAAGGATCTTACATTAATTTTCTTGCACCAGGAATTATTGCTATGGCGATTTTGTTTTCCTCGATGTTTACTGGTGTGTCGGTGCTATGGGATAAACAGTCTGGCTTCTTACAGGAGGTTCTTGTTGCACCGGTGAGTCGATTGTCGATTGTCATCGGCAGAACCCTTGGGGGTGCCACGATCGCTTTATTTCAAGGGTTCATCATTATGATTATCGCGATTGCTCTCGGTGTACCGATTACCAGTACTGGGGGTTTGCTGCTAACATTAGTCATTATGGTGTTGCTTTCTTTTACCGCAGTGGGATTTGGTTTAATCATCGCCTCAAAAATGCACGATTTCGAAGGATTCCAGTCCATTATGAGTCTGATCCTTATGCCGTTGTTATTTCTTTCCTCTATGTTCTACCCGGTGACCGAATCTCTTCCGGGTTGGTTACAAATGCTATCCTATTGCAATCCCTTGTTTTATATGATTGATGGAATACGGGGAAGCCTGACAGGAGTAAATAATATCCTGGATCCGCTGGTGGATCTTGGAATCATCTTAACTCTTTGTATCATCATCATGGGGTTGGGGACTTACTTCTTCAACAAGTCCGAGGCTTGATTCCTGTTTTAGTGCATATTTTAGCTGTTTCAGGGAAAAAACTTGAAAAAATAGGCGTATTTTTCAGAAGAGACGGCACATTCAGGCGGGTAAAACCACGTAAATTGGTTGATGTAAAAGTAGATTCACACTTTTGCTTATAAAGTGTAAGTAGATTTAGTGTTTTGGAGATGATAGTCAATGGATGGAGTTTTAGTTAAATGGGATGGGAATTATGGAGAAATCCAGATGTCAGATGGGAAAAGGTACCCTTTTGTTGCAAGTGTCAAGGAAGAGAGACTTCATGTTGGGGATATAGTTGTATTTGATTTAAGTGATAAGGATAAGAATTATTTTCATGCTATCAATGTGAAGAAATTTGAAAGAGAATAAGTTAATGAAAGGGTTTGTTAAATTCAAGAATGAAAGTGGTCATGTGTTTGTTTATTTTTCATCTTTTTTCGGCTTTATCTCATTGATATTTTTCCACGCCTTCTTAACACGTTGTCCAAAAGTTGTCATTCCTTCACCCCATCACTCACAATTTCATAAACATTAATCGCTTTATAAAATCAATCCTTACAACCCTATATGTTGAATGTAAAGCAGGATTTACAGAAGAAAAAAGGAGAATCATTAACACGGTTTAAATCATCGGACCTTATCCTGTATATATTTTTTATAATACCTTGAATTGGTCTTGCTTTCGAATTTATCCATGACTGCTCGGTGCTGAGAATCTTTCAACAATCCAGCGTGCATATCAAAAACATCGATACTAAAGTCATCCATTTCTTTCTGAGTGTAACCGTACTTCTTTTTGCTGCGTTTGGCTGCCCAGTTTTCACCATATTTTGTTCCTGAACTTCCAACAGCATCACCAAGGATTCCTCCGAATACGAAGACCCCTGTTGCTCCTCCCACATCTAATTTGCTGCCTTCAATAAAAGAGTATTGTTTTTTCTGTTCTTTTGGCATCCTTTTATAGCACTTATAACAAAATGTTTTTTGGTGGTTTGAAGAATCCATCAATATGACGGTCTTACCGATATTTATGAATAGATGACATACATCACATATCTTCGTAACCTTTGCCTCCACCTACTGTTTTGTAACAATATTTTCTTTAAAAACATACCCCTTAGAAACCCAACTTTCGTGCTAATGAATAATGATGATAAAAATAAAAGAAGAATTATTCCAATTTAGTTCTTTTTCGTTTCATTCTATTCTTCCGAATCTTTTTATCTTTCCGATGTTGTTTTGTGGTCGTTTAAATCACCTCCTCAAACAATTAAGTCTGAAACGTGTAAAGTAAAAAAAATAAAATTCTCATAGGTTCGCAAAAAAAAACAAAACTGCGAGATTCTTATTCTTTTTTCTTTTAAGGAGCTATACCCATTCTCTCTCTTAAATAGTTATTTATAAACACTGAATCCACCAGTAATAAGTAGAACAAGATTTTTGTGATTACTAGTTGTTTTCGCATAATCCTTTTATTCTCCCAATTCATGTTTTGAAGCATTTTCTTCTTTAAAAACATATCCTTAATGACATGAAAACACTTCTTCTAACCCTAAGTCAATACCTGAAATGGAATTGACATAGGGCAACAGGGCAGCCCGTCGTTTCTATGGTCCAAAATCTGAGACCGTCTCCTTAATTGGGCGCCCTCTCAAACGACCAGTCAATATGTGCCACTGAGCACGAATAGGTACCTGTCGTTTATGCCCCAAGATACGCAAGAACAAGGAGGTGAAATCCCGTTATGCGTACACTCTATGTAGGAATGGATATCCATAAAAACTTTATCCAGGCAGCTG
>JAPKYG010000174.1 GCA_026394435.1 Methanobacteriota archaeon
AGGTGCATTGCTTCATGATATCGGACGATCGAAAACGCAGGGGATCATGCATGGGGTCGAAGGAGCAAAGATTGCGACAGAATTAGGTTTACCTTTAAGTATTGTGAACATTATCGAACGGCATTTAGGTGCCGGGATACCAATAGAAGAAGCAGCGACGTTAGGGTTACCTCCGAAAGATTATATGCCGATAACATTAGAAGAAAAGATAGTTGCCCACGCTGAGAACCTGATTGATAACGACCGGGAACATCCAATTGAAATAGAAGTAGAAAAAGCATTGAAGAAAGGGCACACAAAGCATGCGGAGCGGTTAATGGAGTTACATCGGGAACTGAGCCAACGATGTGGTATGGATCTCAATGATATCTGAGAAAATCACCCGAAAAGATATATATGTTATCCCATATTTACTAGAAAAAATACTTGCAGGGGTAGCCAAGCATGGTCAACGGCGCAAGGTTGAGGGCCTTGTCCTGTAGAGGTCCGCGAGTTCAAATCTCGTCCCCTGCATTTTTACCTTTTTTACAGGAGAAAAACATTGTTTTGATAACGAACTATAGAAAGTGGTCTAAAAAAAAGAGATTTGAACCTATAATTAAAAGTTGATCCGTGCTTAAATCCTTAAGTGGGCATTGAACTCTGGTTCGGTACCCCTATCTAGTGGCTATAGTAACCTCTTTCGCTCCTGTTGAAAACCTAAAAAATGCGATCCCGATGTACACCAGGTATGCTATTGTGCCAAGAGCAAAGCTTCCCGTCATTCCGAATAGTTCAGAGATAATCGACATAGGCGGTCTTGGCAAAACAAGGAGGTCTTTTTATACTTCATTTTTTATCCTATAAGGAAGCTGAGAAAAAAACAAAATTTTATTATTTTTTCTACTTTCTGTTTCTATAAATATAAACTGATGCTGCCACTATTATTAATAGCAGTACAACTGTCGACACAACTATTAACGGTGATACTGGGAGAGACAAAAACTTGAACTCCTCTGAGACACCTTTTTTCATTTCAACGGTTTTTGCATCCAAACCATAAATATTACCATTCGCACTAAAAAATACTTTACCATCGTCAGCTACACTATTACCAACAACAGGTGTCGTAATATAATTGTAAATATCATCATTAATTGTAAGGTTTGGTGCAAAACACCACACGGATCCCCCATCAGTTTTATTCACTGCATAAAACCAACCATCATCACAACCAAAGAACACATATTCACCATACACCAATGGTGCTGAATGAATAGCAGCTTTACCAGCAAAAGACCACAGCATTTTACCATTCTTTGCATCAAACGCATACAGATGATTATCTAGGGAACCAGCATACGCGATATTATCAGAATAGGTGGGTGTAGTAAGAATACCCCAACCTGTATTATTTTTCCATATCAATTTACCATCCTCAGCGGTCAGAACATAAACATTAGTATCAGTGGAACCACAAAACACAGTATCATCCACAACACGTGGAGGTGATACGATCATTCCAGCAGTGGTAAATGTCCATTTTATGCTGCCATCAGCGGCATCTATAGCATAGCATTGATTATCAGCAGCGACAACTACCCTGTTTCTGATGATATCAACAGATGAGTATACTTTCTGTTGCTGAAGGTTTATATGCCATATAGTTCTTCCGTGAGTTCGATTGATCGCATATAAATCACCGTTACGAGAACCGAATATTATTTTATTATCGATGAAAATCGGTTGAGATGAGATAAACCGGGCTTCATCATTTTCCCAAACAATTTTCCCTGTATTTTTATCCATTGCACAGGACTGATTTTCCCAGCCAACGACAACCAAATCGTCATCCACATTTATCCAAGTTATACCACCGTAATCATTTACTTTCTTTACCCATAGTTTTTCACCATTCGATGCATTTAAGGCATATACATTACCATCTAAACCAGCAGCAAACACGATATTGTTCCCGTAAACAAGGTTCGCATAATATGAGTTACGCCCTTCGAAATCATTAGCAAAATCATACTCCCATATGACATCATTGTTTTCAGGTATAGTATCAACGTTATTGACAGGTAAATTAAAGTCATGACCAGCAGGTAACCCGGAGATCAATGTCCATCCAGCTGGAGGCACATCTCTAGCACCTTGTAAAATATTTTCTACATCAGAAACATCCCATACCAACCCCTGTGCATTTCCCCAAAAGGTCCATAGACTATTTGTCTTCATCAGCTGTGTATCTGTAGCTTTGATATCAATTGTCCCCTTACTAGAGATGGTAGAGTCAGACATTATTTTATCTTTTAAAACCTCTATATCAATTTCACCGTAGTACTTATTTCCCAGTTCTTTGAATTTTGCGTCACGAGCCGCTTCATGATATTTAAGCGTATAATAACCGGCACCACTATTTCCAATTATTTTAAGAGCTAGTCCATATAAATTTATTAAACCACTTCCTTCTGCTCGTACTCTATTACTCATTGCATTATTTGCGGCCCAATAAAACCCATTAAAAGTACGCCATATCTCATAATTATATAATGCTAAATCCAAACGAGCAATCTCACCTGTTTCAGTATCGCCAAGAAGATATACTCCTGTCCAAAGACCGTCGTTTTTCTCCATTAAATAATCAAGCGCTTGGTCAAGAGTATCGCTATACTGAATAGCCCTCCTTGTTCTGATAGCCATTGAATATCCTGTATTTTTCCATAAACCTTGAAGACTACATGTCGTTTCAAGAATAACGATTCCTTTTTCATTTTGATAATAATTCTCATTACTCCAGATATAGCCTGGGGCTGAAGCCATAATTAATCTATTTCCATTCTCTGGTACAATATCTATTATCACATTCCAACGTTGCGCAATATAATAAGGATACCACCAGCCACCACATCTTACACCCTGAGATGCAACAATTTGACCGTTTGTGGTAGCATCCCCTGTAGCAATAAAAGCCTGACAATGATCTATTGGAATGAGGCTATAAAAATCAGCTACATAATTTTTTTCATCTTTTGATAACCCTGTTGGTCGGAGGATTTTCCCGATATGTAACAAGTCTCTAATTGGATGGAATCCCTTTATACGGTCATCTAGACGAGTCATGTATTCATACATCTGGTTAATAGCTAAAATATCAACATAATCAACATCTCGATCTAGTACCTTAACGCCCCTTGCTCTTACTCCATCAGCGATCCCCTTTATTTCATTTTGATATTCTTCAGGAGTTCTATCCCAATAAATCTTTTTAATTGCGGATCTACAAGATTCCCACCAGTCATTGGACATTTCTTGATATTTGGGCGAATCAAAATCAACAGGTTTCTTTGAATTCTTTGCACTATTATGAATAATGTTACTCCAACGGGTGATATGGTCAGCTATCTCATCAGCAAGAAGGTAACCGTGCTGGTATCCTCGGTCATATGGTTTTCCCTCTATATGAAGATAGATCCATCCTTGAATATTATATCGATAACCATTTTCATATTTTTCAGGATTAGTAATGTGTGTTATTTCAGTACCATCTAGGGGACCACCAATATAAGATACCGTTGATAGTGTTAGTATAAATACAAAAAATAAACTAGTTATTTTTTTCATTTAACTATCTCTAGAAATATATCTAACTCCATCATATAAATATATCTTTTTTCTAATTCTTCTGCTCTATGAAAAGATATGGGTTTACAATTACACTTACATTATGTTGTATTGATGGGTGCCTCCGTAATCCATAAAGCATCGATGTTTTTATCTCCATTTGATAAAATATCGGTATTCTCTCAATCGCTATGTCCTATTTTCTATTCGTATCCACCGATTTTCAGGCTTGGGTCACCAAGGAGGATATGAGTTTGAATGACTTTTGCATCATATCGATTCGTATTAACCGGGAAATTTTGGGTATATCCTGCCACAGCTTGGTAATAGGTTTGTCCGAGAAACGTGATGTTGTGTTGATTGTATAATCGGAAGAATTCAAGTTCTAACCAGCCATCGTAGTTTTGGGTACAATCTGGGATTCCATCATGGTTCCCATCTCCAATCTCATCACAACCGTACCCACAGCTTCCCATAGACGCGATTGCTCCCCCTCGTGCTTTGACAAACACCCAGCTCCAACATTCTGGAATCCAGGTATATGACCAGAAAGAACCGAAATCTCCTGGTGTAGTAGAGAAATAGTGTAATTTTTCCTCTAGCAAACCTTTGATGATATTGATTGGTGTGACATCAATTTCGCTGTTATGACAACCACCAACTAAAAGAATCGGATACATACCCTTATTGGTTAGTTCTACCATATCTTTGGTAATGAAATTTTCAGACCAGTTCTGGTAATCACCGTTATTATGGGTTGCCCATGATACCGGGCTCCCATGTCCTGCGAAGAAGAGAAATCCACATCCCTCGCTAATTTGGTCATGTATGCTCTTCTTTGTGAGGTTCCCAAGAGACATCCAGATTTTCACCGGGGTGAACTGAGACATAATATCAAGTGCTGCCCCTGTGACCGCTTCCCCTTCGTTATAATCGGTTCCGCCTTCTTCGCTTTTAGGGTAGGTATCCCCGCCAGCGACAACCATTCTGTTAAACCAATCTTTCCCTGCTGTCGTGTTCTCATAGGTGATAATTTTATCAACCATGGTTTTTACTTCAGATTTGGACATACAAGCTAATCGGCCGACATAGACATCTGGTACGAGGTCAACGGTATCTTGTTTAGGATGAGAGTCAGGCCATTCTGCATAGAGACCGTCGTTATCAGTATCCCAACTACAGAAACTACCGTTTGCTGTATATAAATCCGCATAATAGAGGTCTGAGGCATATCTGAGTTCTTCGTACTTACCTCCTTTATCTGTCTCTAAATAACTATATCGAATCGGCACTTGGGCAAAGTTCCCCACCAGCATGACGTAGGTGATATTCCAAGTTTCTTTCGCGTTTTTAATGAAGTATTTTGTTTGTTCTTGGATATCGCGGCCTTCTGCAGGGAAATATGTGCCATCCTTGATTTCCTTGAGGGTCACTAGTTTTGAATCAATCCCGTGGCTATTTTTATGAGCAACAAGTGGTTCTAATAGGGATGCATAGTTATCAAAACAGATGATAACCATGTCATAGGCATCGTTGAGGGGGGCGAAGGGATGAATTGGTTGTTCGTAGGTGACATCGATGGTGAGGGTGTCGAGAGATCGAATACGGTTTTCAACAGGGTTATAACGTACCGGGTTGAGCTGGATGGTAAGAAACGTCGTTAGGATATTATTTTTATTCAATCCTCCAGTGAGTCGATAGGAATACCATGTATCGGGAAAGAGTTGGTTTGTGGTGTAGATTTCTGTATTTTCAAATTGCGTTTGGTGTTGCGTCAATCCTGTCTGTGGTAATGCAGTTGGGACAATTTTCTGGGTGAGTTGAATATCATGTGTTCCGCTGCTCGTCCATTGAATGTTTGTAATTTGAGTTCCAAATGGGAATTCAAATGTTTTCGTAAGAATAGGAAGCAGTGGCTCCCCTGGGATGTTTCGGTATTCAGTTGCTTCATTAATCTGTATGGTAAACATCCCTTTATCCTCTGTTAAAGAAGGTGGTGAAAAATGAAACGAAATGGTTTTTGTTTGAGATATTGACACAATAGGTTTCTGCGCTTGTATGCTTCCTGCTTGAATACTCCCTATAACCATAATCACAATCACAAGGATGGTATTCAGAAGAATAAATTCTTTTTTCTTCATATGTCTCCCCCTATTTACGTTATCTTAGCCTTCTAAAATATGTATCGAGAGTATATAAATATATTGATTTTTCATTTAATTGTCTGAGACTGTCGTCCATTTTCACATCTGAGACAGCCATCCTGAGCATAGAGCAAATATGTACCGTTGACCTACCAGCCGTTTATTATCCTTTGAGATCAACTAGAAGTGAAGCGGTTGGTTCTACACCTCGTGATCTATGATTGTGGTACTCTCTTTGATATCGTGTGGCCTAAGTCAAACATCCCAGTTTATATGAAAATTTTCTTTGACTTCTATAGGAAGTGTATCTGTTATCTCCCCAGATTTCTCTAGAAAAAAGGATATGCCCTTCACCATGAACGGAGCATATCTTGAGTTCACGGTTCATAGTCTGTGTATCTATGATGTCATGGTTATTGAAAAATAGAAAAATCTTATTCATGTCTATGTTAATGATTTATGGTGATGAAAATCGTATTTTTTAACTTTATATTGAATACATAGTTGCAACGAATTTTAGGCCATACAAATGTTTAAATCTCTATATTATTATTTATTTATTAATGGTCAATATCGATAATAAAAGGGGTTTGAAATATTTCTTATTCGGGAACCTCTATTTTTCAGAAGGTTTAATGATTGCAATAACAACAGTAGCGACATTGCTGTATCTGAGAGAAAAAGCAGTTCCGATACCAGTGACCACACTCATTGTTGGTATTGTAAATATACCCTGGATGTTAAAATTTGTTTGGGATCCTATCATTGATTATTTTATCAGATTTGGAAGAAAAACCTTTATCATACTCGGAGGAACACTCACTGTATCTTGCATGTTCCTAGTATCTCTGATTGATCCAAGTGTTTCACTGTTACCTTTTACTATTTTGATATTTCTCAGTCATGTTGGCATCGGTTTCATCGATGTTTCAACAGATGCATGGGCTATTGACGTATCAACAGAGAAAGACCGGGGAAAAATCAATGGCTCAATGTTTGCAGGTCAATACTCAGCCTGGGCGATTGGTGCAGCTGTTTTTCCCCTTATTGGTTCCAAGTATGGTTATAGCTCTGTCTATTTTATAAATGCTGTTTTGATTCTGCTGATTCTTATTTTCCCTTTTGTTGTCAAAGAAACATCAAGGGGTAAGGTAAAACAGAAGATAGCATCCCTCGTATTTTCAGAATTTAAGAAGAAAACTGTTCTGTTGGTCGCAATTTTTTCACCGCTTGTTTTTATGAATGAAGGGATTATGTCTTTTGTGATGCCTATCTATATGAGAGACGGTCTTGGTATTAGCGATGTTCAGATTGGTTTTATTTCTATGATTCTGCCTGTTTTTCTTGCTGTCGGTTCTCTCATCGGTGGCGTTGTAACCGATAAGATTGGGAGGAAATCAGCACTATATATTTTTATTGGATTCAATATAATTTTTACTGCGTCTCTTATCTTTGCCGATACTTGGTGGAAACTATCAATAATATATGGTATCATAGGGTTTTTCATGGGAGGTCATTCAACAGCGTCTTGTGCGCTTTTTATGGATGTAACAAATCCGAGGATCGGTGCGACGCAATATGGTATTTTAACAGGGATAGCAAATGTTGGTTTGAATGGTGGTGGGATGATCACTGGTTCACTGGTTGTTACACTTGGTTTTGCGCGTACTTTTCTCTATGCTGCTTGGGTTTTTGGTCCTGCATTACTCGTTTTATATCTTATTCAAATCAAAAAAGGTACATAAAGTTTTTATAAAAAATCTCCGATAACCAATCAAATGAAGGATAAAATAAAGGTAATTAAATACACCCTTTATACAAGGGATGAGTTTTAAACTTGAAGTTGGTATCTCGTCCCCTGCATTTTTTTACAACTTCAAAAGGAGAGAAAACCTTTTTTGTAAAAACTGTCCCTCACTCATATTTCTCGATACATTCTTGTCTAAATCTTCATTCTAAGTCCTTGCACTGAATACTTCTTCCTGGTAATTTAATCTTGACAAATTTTCTTTCCACTCCCTTTTTATACGAGAACTTAAATCTCCAATAGGTGAACTGATGAAGTATGTCATCGTGTATTGGTCTCGTTACGGGAACGGGAAGAAGGTTGTTGATTCCCTGGCGGGAAAGTTGAAGGAGAAAGGGGCAGAAACGAAGATCTATACGACTGATGAAGCAGACCCTGTCGCGATGCCCAAGGCAGACGTCTACATATTCTCCGCTGCAACAGAAGCATTTAACATCCGGAAGGACATGAGAGCTTTCATGAAGAACCTCAAGGGGATGGAAGAAAGGAAATATGGCATCATCAATACCCATGGAATGAAAAAAGACCGCCTTCAGAAGATGGAGAAACTCCTTTCCAAGAAGAAGATGGAAAAGGTTGCGAGTGTGGATTTCCAAGTTGGAGATGGTTCTCAAACCGGAAACGGACTTATGGAAGGCTGGGAAGCAAAGCTCGACGAGTTCGTGGGACAGTTATAAATTTCTAGTACCTTCTTTCCGAGAGACGTTTCGTAATCTTTGTTCTTATCTTTTTAGATAATCTGCGAAATCACAGCATATCAACCGCACTGAAAACAACTGGCCAACCATTCAATCTTTTTTTCAAAAAAATATTAAAAAATAAAGTGAATTGTGAATTCACTTTCTTGGTTCAAAATCAGGACAATTTTCTAGACAACCTCCCAAGGGTATTTCATTGCCCAATCGACACCGTTCGCTTTCCACATACTCTTTCCCATTAAGTGTAACCGTCGGAATACGATACTGTTCAAGATATTTGCATTTTATCATACTCTATCACTCCAGACATCATAAATTTGTAACATTTACTTCCTTAAAAACGTACCCTATCCAAGAACAAACTAGGGTTTTGTGTTATCGATAACCTTATTATTCTTTGTATTATCATTTTATCATAGTATGAATAGAACGCGCGGGTTTGTCAATTTTCTTGAAAAAATGTTCCCCTATCGGTTCCTTGCCGCAAAGATGACACGAGTGCCTCTCTTGAGAGAGATCATGAATAAAATGTTCTTTGATCAGACAAATCTGACGGTTCTCCCCAAAGATACAATCATTGAAATCAAACTCGATAAATTGATTCAACCTCCCGATAACATCGTGCTTCCCTCACAAGTGGTTGAATATTTCATACGCAAAACAAACTATCGTTTTATCATGGATTTCTGTTTGTGTCGTGATGCGATGCATTGTAAGAACCATCCGATTGAATTAGGTTGTTTGTTCCTGGGAGATGCCGCACGAGGTATTAACCCTGAGTTCGGCAGAGAAGCAACCATGGAAGAGGCGCTTGCGCATGTGCGGAGATGTCGTGCAGCAGGGTTAATTCATTTGATCGGAAGGGATAAGATCGATGAGACATGGCTTGGTGTTGGATCTGAAGGAAAACTCTTGACGATCTGTAATTGTTGCAGTTGCTGTTGCCTCTGGAAGATACTGTCTGACCTTGACCCTCAGATAAGCTCCAAGGTTAAGCGAATGCCAGGCGTGGAAGTGACAGTAACTGAGAAATGTACAGGATGTGGAACGTGTATAGAAAATTGTTTCGTACATGCGATACACGTTCAAGATGGTCATGCGATCATCGGTGTTGATTGCAGAGGGTGTGGACGGTGTGCTGACCTTTGTCCAAATAAAGCGATTCACGTTACCATTGCTGATAAGCAGTTTCTTAAAAAGACAATAGATCGTATTGAATCCTCTGTTGATGTTTCCCTCAGCTCTTGACCAAATAGTATTTTCCATCGCAATTGGAAGTGAGATAAGGGCTGTAGTTAAGTAACTAAATATCAGTATCTTTTTGGTGTGAAAGAAGTATCTTGAATAGCTTGTTCCAAACTCTTTTTTAACTCTTTAAAAGTAATTGATAGACGTGTTCCAAGCCATTGTTTAATGTTTTTCCAGTATTGTTCTACAGGGTTCAATTGTGGGCTGTATTTGGGTAGTCGAACAATAATTATCTTAGCAGATTCATAGAGTTCTAAGAGATTCTTTGTAAAATGTGTGCTAAGGTTATCCATCACTAGAACAAGCTTTGGATAACGATCAACCAGGCCTCTCACGAAAGTTTCGAAAGTATTTCTGTTTACATGGTCATACTATTTTGTAATAACGAATCCTTTGATAGAGAATGCACCAGTAAGATATGTCCTATGACGACTGTTGAAAACAAATGGTTTCACAGGTCTACTTCCTTTCACATACCAGCCAAATACATTATAATTTGTCAGGAGGAATCCTGATTCATCCAGAAAAAAGATCTCATAT
>JAPKYG010000056.1 GCA_026394435.1 Methanobacteriota archaeon
CTACAGGATATCGGGGATCCTTCAATTATCCCGCTCATCGAAGATCTTGAGGAAGCGTTTGACAACAAGAAATATAACTCTTATTTAGTGGGTGCGTTAACCGGGATTATCGGCCCAGCACCGTATGATTTCATGGTAAAAATCACTAAAAATTTTATCGACAAGCCATGGCGATACAAAGGGTGGTTCCACATTGACGATTTCACATATAATTTTGTAAAACAGGAACGACAAGATACAATTCCTTTGCTGAAGCAGGTTCTAGACGTGAAGGTCATTACCGGAACAGAAAAACGAGAACTTGAGGATACCATCAGAGCACTAGAAGACCCGGATAGTTATGAAAAGAAAATTCAAGAAACCGCAAAAGAACTTTCCGAGGCTAACCAGAAGGTTGATTTGTAAGTAATTAAAAAAAATCAAAAATGTTATAGAAATTCAGCATCTCCATACTCGTCTATTATTTTTTTTATTCAGAAGAATATCAGTAAATCTATATAATAGCAACAGTATTGATCTATCTGGAGGGAACAACATCAGTCCTCAGAAACCATCACTTAGAACCCTTGCCGGAAAAAAAATCGATGAGTGGGAGAAATACGCACTTCATAGTCCAACAGGAAAAAGGATACTCGCAGCGCTCTATCGTTCTTCTCTCTACAGCTATTTCTCATGGAAAATAAACGAGTTTCGCGATTACAAGCTGATTGAGGAGATTAAACAGTATTCTCTCCCGAAACATATTGCGATTATCATGGATGGAAACCGCCGGTTCGCGAAAGAACTAGGATTATCATGGGAAGCCGGACATATATTTGGAAAAGAGAAAATCGAAGAAGTTCTGGATTGGTGTTTTGACCTCGGCATCCCCGTTCTCACCATTTATGCGTTCTCCACAGAGAATTTTAAACGAAGCGAAAAAGAAGTCAAGACACTCATGATGTTGTTTAAAGAAGAATTGGATCAAGCAAAAGGAGACTCCCGTATTCATAAGAACAAAGTAAGGATACGAATCCTTGGTCACCTTGAATCCTTGCCAAAAGACATCCAACAGTCAGCACAGTCCATTATGGATATGACCAAAACATACAAAACCTATCACTTGAACATTGCCCTCGCATATGGTGGCCGAGAGGAAATCATCCAAGCCATCCAACATATGGCAAGTGACATAAAAAAAGGAAAACTCAAAGTCAAGGATATCTCTCAAAAAACCGTTTCATCCTATCTTTATACGAGTGGTTTACCTGACCCCGACCTCATCCTTCGAACATCAGGAGAAGAACGAATATCAAACTTCTTACTGTGGCAGCTCGCCTACTCAGAACTCTATTTCTCTGATGTATACTGGCCAGCACTCCAAAAACGAGACTTCTTACAGGCAATCCGAACCTATCAGCATAGAAAACGACGTTTCGGGAAATAAAAGAGATAGTTACGTTCGCTCCTTTGTTTCTTCTTTGTCTATAACAGATTCGTCATTTTCAACTTCCTCAGCAATCTTTGAAAGCTTCGCAAATTGACACGAAAAAAAATATAAAATCAACCCGAGACCTAAACTGAGAATCGCGAACGCGAGAATGGCCCCAGTAACACCATCGCTAAGCCCAACAAGGTGCAGCAGTGTTTCAATGAGGTAGACAACAAAGAGGATACATCCAAGAGTCAGAAAGAATTTACAGAAAAAACCGGTCTTCAAATCATTATGAGCTGAAAAAAGATGTTTTTTAACCATTTAGGCTTCCTGCCCGCCTGCTAACTTCAAGGAACTTTCCACCTTGCTCTGTAACTCAGTTAGCTTTTCTCTGCTTCGCCCCTCTTGCTTCTCCAGCGTGGTTTTTCGCAGTTCAAGAGATTCTTTGGTTGATGCTAACTCTTTTTTAATGTCACTTTTCCCTTTCGTTTTGATAAGCAAAGCACCGATACTCTTGTAAATCGGGGTTTTCTCGGTCACCGCTTCGATCTCCTTTATCGCCTCTTCGGTCTCTTTGAGTTGAAGCTCTACCTGTTGGCGTTGTTGTGCAATCATCTGAAGCTGTGCTCGTGCTTGCTGCAATCTGTTAATTTGATCCTGCAGTTGAGGGGATACTTCGTCACCCGGCATGGTCTTTTTTCTCCTTTGTTGGTGGTAATAATCGTCTCCTTCTTAAACATATTCATAAACATGGGTTTTTATACCTAAAAACTCATCCGTATATATAATAGAAAATATTATATAGAAAGATAGGAATATGAATATAAAGAAGAATTTTCTTCTTA
>JAPKYG010000130.1 GCA_026394435.1 Methanobacteriota archaeon
ACAATAGACAACATAGAAAAAGGTGAAGAGTAATATGAATGAAAATCCGATAAAGGAAGAAAAAATTCCAACATACAATAAAAAAGCAATCCCACTCCTGATAACGTTGGTTATCGGTGGTATTGTTTTAGGATTGATATTTTCAAATATTTTTGTCACTGAAGCAAATGACAGAATACAACATTTTGCTGATGAATTTGGTACTTATGTACCTCCAGATTTTCCCTTTAGGGTTACACCACTTACTGCCTCTGAAATATTCCTGCCGACGCTCGGTGTTATTGTCGTGTGCATCAGTATGTTCCTCTTAATCGGTCTTATTGCTGTGTATTTCAAGGTCTTTGTGAAAACAAAATCAAAATACATCGCAGGTCTTTTGTTCTTTTTGATACCTTTATTTATCGAATCAATTTTTTTGGTAAATACCTTACGTTCATTATTTGTTTCTTCAGCAATCCCGTTTGGCCATGGCATCCGTGAAAGTATTGGATTTGAATTGGGAGGCTTAGGTCAGATTCTGGTGATCGTGTCGTTATTTGAAAGCATTGGATTAAGTATATTGTTGTATCTCAGTACCGAATAACAAATAGGAATACAATTTTCCGGTAAAGTAGAGTTGCCAGCGTAATTGTTTTGAATTTTTAAAATAACAAAATGGGGGGTGGAAAATATTTGTATTTTTTCCAGTTGTTTCTTTTTTCGATATCTTTAAAAGAGTTAGTCTAATTCGCTGTATCAGAGGACATGTATTATGAAAATTAGGAACAGTAGTATAATAATCATAGGCCTGTGTGTAATCTTGTGTTCGTGTTACATCGCATCAGCAGAAAGTATTAACGATGGAACCGGAGACGTATGGCATTGGTCACAAACGGGGACAGCATGGTCATGGTCCGGAAATGTTGGAAACAAACCAAACATCGATATTGCACAGCTCACTGACACTATTGTCGAAAACAAGTTAATTCTTACTATGACCGTTGCAGGGTCAATAGAAAATTCTGAGAAAATCGTCTATTGGATGTATTATAATAGCACTGATACTACTTATTTGGTTTCATGGACGAATGGTAATGGCGTTGGATACGCATCAAAACTCAATCAAAGCAATCCTGGTGAGGGTTTTGAATTAGCTGAGAATGTCACCGCTTCTGGAAATATGATTTCCGCGACATTCACGGTTATTGGTGAGACAACAAATCAACAATTTTGGGCGTGGGCAGGTGAATATACGAATGTTGGTGATCAAACGGGCGAATGGTGGGGAGATTGGGCTCCAAATGATAAATTCACGGGTGGGGCTATCAATGATGGTGGTAACGATGGTATTAATGTGAATGACGGAAACACAACAAAACCAAGCACGCCTGGTTTTGAAACCTTAGCAGTTATTGCAGCTATTGGTCTTGCTTTGGTTCTGCTGAGAAAACGCCGATAAACATCCCCTTTTTTTCTCTTTTTTTTCTTTTATACTCAAAAGAATGTTTTTTTAAACACAGATCATTTTAGGGATTCTATGGTTAGAACCATTCGCCGTATCGATGAAATCTTCACATTATTAAAACAACAGTTACATACGTATGGAAAATCAGTCGTTTCAAGAAAAAAACAAAAAATCCTCGATACCCCATTTATTACGCTCATCTCCTGTCTTTTAAGTCTGCGAACCAAAGATGAGGTCACGGAACAAGCATCACGACATCTTCTTATAAAATACAACACACCAGAGGAACTGGTACAACTATCAGAACAACAAATAGCATCACTCATCTATCCTGTTGGGTTCTATAAAACCAAAGCAAAAAGAATCAAAGAAATCTCACAAACACTCCTTGATAAATACCAGGGGAAAGTACCAGACCAGTTTGAGGAATTACTCACTCTTAAAGGAGTTGGTAGAAAAACCGCAAACATCGTCATGGTCTATGGTCATAAAAAACATGGTTATCTCCCGATTGACACCCACTGTCATCGGATTCCAAACAGGCTTGGCTGGATTAAAACCAAAACACCAGAAGATACAGAGCACGCCTTGAAAAAAATTCTCCCAACAGGGTATTGGGATGATTTCAATGATTTATTTGTCACGTTCGGACAAACAATTTGTGTTCCTATCTCACCATTCTGCAGCCGCTGTCCAATTCACCAATATTGTAAGAAAGTTAATGTGAAAAGCAGTAGATGATTGTTTAGAATTTCTTTGTTTGAATAAATTTTTCTATTTCAGAGACCGTGATATGTGTGTTCGTTGTCATCATGTCCACGAGTTTATCTTTCTCAGCCCAATTCTCGTAATATTTCTTTTGTACTTTGTTAAGATTAAAAGCGATGCCTTTGCTTTCCGCAAGTTTCTTCAACTGGTTTTCTGTTAATTCATTTAAGAGTTCTTTTTTGATCGACAT
This sequence comes from Methanobacteriota archaeon, assembly GCA_026394435.1. Taxonomy (GTDB): domain Archaea; phylum Thermoplasmatota; class E2; order DHVEG-1; family DHVEG-1; genus SM1-50. The sequence goes on from JAPKYG010000130.1 coordinate 2,403, forward strand.
TAGTATCCCATCCTTCTCACCGATATTAAAAAACAAGCATTTATCTGTTTCGTTTCAGTCAACACACAATCACCCATACAATGAAATCGAACCGATTAGTTTATTAATAGGAAATGCAATTCCATTTCAACTAAGTGGAATGGGATGCTGGATGGAGAGAAAGCAGTTATTTCTCCAGAGATGTTAAAACCTCTTATTATCAGGTCGCTTCGGAGAAGTAACGTGCGAAAGAAAATCGCAGATTACCTGTTTGAGATTAGCCCAAGTGGCAGTTACACCTCTGAGATCGCGTACAATGTCAAGACCACACCGACGAAATTGATAGGGGCTATTCGTGGGATGAATTCTAGGTATAGTGATTATGATTCGCTGATGAGTTTGAATCTTGTGGAGCAGATTGAGGGCGGAAAACATAGGGATATCAAGTTGTATCGGCTCACTGATTTTGGCAAGGAAATTGTTGAAGGCCTCAGGGATAATAGAAAACGATTCTAACCGTATTCCTGCTTTTCAATATATTTTTTTACAGCGAAACTGATAAGAAAAGGCGCTGCGTTATCCCAACATTGGGAGTCAGATAAGTTATGACTGAAGTAAACATTAAAGAACTACTCTCCACGTATGATACAGAAAACCTGACGATCGCAACAGTTTGCTCACATTCCAGTCTTCAGATTTTTAACGGCGCAAAAAAAGAAGGATTTAAAACCCTGGGGATCTCCGTTGGCGAAGTAAAGAAATTCTACGACGCCTTTCCACTGGGAAAACCAGATGAATTCTTCGCCGTTGACAACTACAGAGATATCGCGAAATACGCTGATGAACTACGGCAAAAAAACGTAATTGTGATCCCTCATGGTTCGTTTGTCGAATATCTTGGTCCGAAGAATTTTCTTAACCTTCAGGTACCCACGTTTGGAAACCGGCATGTGTTGATGTGGGAGTCAGACCGTGAGAAAGAACGGGTCTGGCTTGAGGGTGCTGGAATTACGATGCCAAAGGAGATTAAAGATCCGCGGAACATCGAGAAACCAGTGATAGTAAAATATCATGGTGCGAAAGGCGGGAAAGGGTTCTTTATCGCAAAAACATTCGCAGAGTTCTCCAAACGAGTGAAGCACGATAAACCGTATACGATCCAGGAGTTTGTGATGGGGACAAGGTACTATCTTCACTATTTCTATTCCCCGATTCAGGACAACGCGTACAAGCTGACGAAAGGAAGTCTGCAGTTGCTTTCCATGGATCGCCGTGATGAGACCACTATTGATGAGGTGCAACGTCTTGGTTCTATCGCCGAGCTTGAGGAGCTGGGGATTCACCCGACGTTCGTCGTCACGGGCAACATCCCAATTGTGATGCGGGAATCACTCTTGCCACAAGTCTTCAGAATGGGGGAAGCAGTCGTAGAAAAATCACTTGAGCTCTTCGGTGGCATCATCGGCCCGTTCTGTCTGGAGACGGTGGTGACGGAGGACTTAGAGTTTAAGGTCTTTGAGATATCTGCCCGTATTGTTGCTGGAACCAACCCGTATGTCGCAGGCTCACCGTATTCTGAGCTGATTCAAACTGATCTTTCCACGGGCCGCAGGATCGCACAAGAGATACGGTATGGTATAAAACAGAACCAGCTTGAAGAAATCCTCAGCTGAGGCCTTACATGTTGACTTTGGTGTTAGCAGAGGCTGAAGTAGAGCTCATGCCTGTTGAACTCAGCCGTCATCCTGCCGTGATCGCGCATGCCAGGCAACGGGGGAAACAACCGACACAGATTCTTCTGGATTCGAACTATCATCATGCAGCGATGAATAATCTCCCAGAGGGACGACGACGAGGACGACCTGATATCACCCATCTTTTTTTGCTTACCGCTCTGGAGTCAATCGTGAATAAACAAGGCCAGTTGAACGTCATTGTTCATACGAGAGATGATACGGTTATTACGGTGAATCCAAAGACTCGAATCATGCGCAACTACGAACGATTCCTTGGGCTCATGGAAAAACTCTTTGAGAAGCATGTGGTCCCAGATGAGAAACAACCGCTTCTTTCTTTACGGCAAAACATCCCTCTTAAGCAAGTAATTGAACAAGTACAAGCAGATGTGGTCATCACGTTTTCAAAGGATGGGGCATCGGTTGTTCTCCCGGATTATTTCAAGGAGTTAAAAATACAGAAGAAACACCATGTTCTGTGTATCATCGGTGGATTTCCCTCAGGCATGTTTCATACTGATCTTAAAACAATCCCAACCGACGTCTTCTCTCTCTATCCAGATATGCTTCCCGCCTGGACCGTGGCAAGTGAAATACTGGTCAATTATGGGAACATGTCCCGGTAGAATTTAACCATGATTCCAATCTGCGCCCACATCCTGTTTTCCGCTTCATCAAAGATCACTGACTGTGGTCCATGCGCGACATCCTTGGTGACCTCATACCCGTAGTACGCGGGGAGACAGTGGAGGAAGATCGCATCTGGTTTTGCTGCACCCATGAGAGTTCTATCAACGGTGTATCCTTTGAACTGTTTGATGCGTTTTTCTTTTTCTACCTCGTCACCCATGGACACCCAAGTGTCGGTTGCAATGACATCGGCACCTGTCGTTGAATTCTGTAGTGAATCAGTGACTTCTACATTCACTCCAAATTTTTTTGCTTCTTCCAAGTAATATTTCTCTGGCCAGTATTGTTTTGGTGCAACGATCCGTATATTCATCCCCGCTATCCCGCAGCCGAGCAAATATGAATGCGCCATGTTGTTGTTTCCATCGCCAAGATACACGAACTGCAATCCTTTGAGTCTTTCTTTGTGTTCTTGAATGGTCATGAGGTCGGTAATCACCTGACATGGGTGTTCTTTATTGTCTAACCCGTTGATGACTGGTACGGTCGCATGTTTTGCCAGCTCTTTCATCGCGTCGTTGCTCTTCGCGCGATACATGATCATGTCAACATAACGGGAGAGCACTAGCGCGGTATCCTCGATGCTTTCTCCTCTCCCCAGTTGGATATCATTAGTGGAAAGAAAGATCGCATGACCACCAAGCAAAGTCATTCCCGTCTCAAAAGAAACCCGTGTCCTCGTACTTGATTTCTCAAACATCATCCCGAGTGTTTTTCCTTTCAAATGCTCGATGCGTTTTCCTTTCTTTGATTGTCGTTTGAGTTTTATGCTGAGCTTGATGATGTCGTGTAGGTCATCCTTCACATCTAGCATGGAGATAAGGTCTCGTTTCATCGAACAAGGGAATAGATATTCTTTCTTTAAACGTATCGGATACCTCGAAAGGCATTTATCCCTTGAAGAGATGTAGTCTTGCGATGGGTGTTGATCTAGGAGATTTATTTCCCAAAGAACAATGTGCGTTTGAGGATTTCAGAGATCGAGTTATTGTTATCGATGCATACAACGTACTCCATCAATTTCTCTCCAGCATCCGGCAGCGTGATGGAACGCCCTTAAAAGATTCGCAAGGGAGGATCACCTCGCATTTATCTGGTCTGTTGTATCGGACCGCAAACCTGGTAGCAGCAAAGATCCGCCCAGCGTATGTGTTCGATGGAACACCTCATCCGTTAAAAGCACGAACCATTCAACAACGACGGGAACGAAAAGAGCAAGCGGAACGGGAATGGAAGGAAGCACTCGAAAAAGGTGACCTGGAAAAAGCAAAATCAAAAGCACAACAAACCTCTCGGGTAACAAGCGAGATTATTGAGCAGAGCAAGCAACTCCTCGAAGCACTTGGAATCCCTCACATCCAAGCACCATCGGAAGGAGAAGCGCAGGCAAGCTACATGGTAAAGAAAGGTGACGCGTACGCGGTCGGATCACAAGATTTTGACTGCCTCCTCTTCGGATCCCCTATTTTAATAAGAAACTTAACATCCTCAGAAAAACGAAAACTCCCAAACAAACAAGCGTACACCACCGTTCACCCTGAGTGTATCCACCTTGAACCCGGTCTTCAGAAACTAGGTATCTCACAGGAACAACTCGTCGATATCGCAATCCTTCTAGGTACGGATTTTAATGAAGGAGTCAAAGGATACGGTCCTAAAAAAAGCCTGCAACTTCTTCAAAAAAAAGGTAACCTTGAGAACGCACTTGATACTATCTCGGATTCCGAACTGAAATTATCATCTGATGAAATCATGGCCGTCAGAAAAATATTTCTTGAACCTACCATCACACAAGACTACTCTCTTCAATGGTCAAAACCAGACCCATCTGCCGTGATCCACATCCTCTGTGACGAGCATCAATTCTCCAGGAAACGCATTGAACCAATTTTAGAAAATTTTTCATCATTGAACCAGCTCACTAAACAAAAAAACCTGTTCGATTTTTAACGTATATAAAGGAGATATCTCTGGGCTTCTGGAAAGATTGGGACGACCTATCTTTACTCAACCAAAACCACTGATACAGATGGCGATCAAGTTTTTTACTTGTGGGACTGGGGTGACGGGAATTTCAGCGAGTGGCTTGGACCATTCGCATCGGGGACAACCGCTACTGATCAGCACTCTTGGGCCACCAAGGGAACTTATTCAATACGGGTAAAGGCAAAAGATGTCCAGGGTGACGAAAGCAACTGATCAGATCCGCTCGCAGTGACCATACCACGAAACCAGATAGTCATGTTCTTTTTCTTTGAAAAATTGGAGCGATGGTTTCCCCATATTTTTCTCTTTTTTAATGAAATTTTCAACAGGCTTGGGGTATAAACACAACTCTATTTTCTATTTTTTAACCTTAACTCCGCTTAATTAGGGAATATGTTTGTCTCCAACTTTTTATCCAAGTTATATACTTTCTTTGGAACCTCAGATAGCAGTACCTTATCTCCACAATCCACACGATACACTTTGCTATACTCCTCCAACAAATCT
>JAPKYG010000196.1 GCA_026394435.1 Methanobacteriota archaeon
ATAAGAAAACTTATTATGGCTTATTTGATTAGAGATATTAGGATGGATATGCATGAGTTGTCCTTTATTTGAAGATTATACTAGAGGTTGTATCAAAGAGTTTCCAGATTTTATCGTATATTCTAATTTTGATGTTTGTGAATCAAAGGAGTATCAAAAATGTCCTTTGTATATAATGGTTAATAGTAAATTCAAATGCCAATATTTTCAAACTTGTTTACATGCTTACCATAAAGGTATCCCTAATTTCATAGAAAAATTATTTCTGGATGAAAAATTCAAGGGTGATATTATAGTATGTCTGGCGAAAAAATATTGTTTATCGGAGGATAATTATAAGAATTGTGCGAGATATACGTTTGTATCTCATGGAGAAGAGCCACCATTAACATTATTTTCAGATGGGAGAATAATTCATTTCGCTGATTAACTCCTAAAAAAGAAAATTGTGTTACCACCTGAGGTTTGTTAATGACCACAGTAAATTTCCCACAGAAGAGTTCCCACTGTAGTTTGCCAACTTAGAATTGACAATGACTTATATTGAGGTCTATAATTTAGGAGGAAAGGGGAAAAGAGTTAGGGGATACCTATGAAGAGTGTAAAACGTCCCTTTCTCCTTTTCTCAAATAAAACTATACTACCATGTATATTAATATTTTTCTATATTTTTTGGTAACATTTGTAACCAAATTAATAAAATTTTCTATGGTTTTCCATAACAGTTGTAACAATACTTAGTTACTATTACAAGATAAGTCGATAGTATAATCCTCTTTTTTTCTCATTAAAAATCTTTACCACGATGTAACCAAAAGTTTTTATACAATAAAAAGATAATAATGCTTGGGGGAGTCAATCATAAATATGACAGAGCTTCCACCTAGACTGTCCTTTCCTTCTTTATCCTTCTCTCCTTCAAGATTGGACTCCCCATTCATTTCTCTTTTATTTTTGTGATTCCTTTTAATTACCCTACTATTTTTGACAGAGTAAATTTGCCATACTTCATCTATACAGAACCGAAAAATGTAACTATTTATACATAACGAAATGAATAATGTTTTCTATACCTGTATCAGTGAATTTTGAAGGCTCGACTATTACATCTGAAGACGGATTGTCATGTTTTAGAATCGCTCCAGCCACAAGAGCGATAGGGCAAATATCATTTTTAGGATCCAACGTATCATGAACACCACTTTTTGCCAGCATGCATCCATCTATCTTGAAAAGATATTCTTCATCACCTATCTTTTTAAACTCTACATGTTCAAAGAAATCACTTCCAGACGTAAATTCGACAAAATTTTTAATAGCCTCCTCTATGCTCTTACTTGAAAATAATTTGGAGCCTTTCTTTTCTTCAATCTTGTCTAAAAATTTACATGAATGAGAAGTAATTACCATCGAAGTCCTACTATTTGTTTCTTGAATCGCTCTTTCAAGAGAAAATAATGCTGAATGAAGAAGGTTAGCCAGATCCTTCATATTCATTTTCTGTTCAACTTTTTCCAATTCAATTTCGGTCATACTTACTACCAATCAAGAAGAGATGGATAAATCTTTTGTCACCATTATAACTTACGATTCAATTCTCTCTGAGTTTTAGGGAATAATCGGAAACCTGGCTCAGCCCATTCAGACACAGGGACGTACTCTAAATCAGGGACGAAATCCTCAAGTCTCCTCTGGATTATCCGTCTGGACTTCCAATACTGCGTATGCTTCCGTCTGTATCTTTCAACAAGATTCTTTTATCCATCCTTGGATATTTTTACCCCGAGAAGATACGCCATCTCTTCTATAGCACTGTAGTTAATGATTCTGTCTGGCTTCGCCCTGAAGAAGGCCTCTATTGTTTCCTCTTCTCGACCAGGGAGATAAAAGAACGTTTTATCCCTATATCTCGCTGACTTAATGACAGGAAACTGCCTTTGAAGATTACGAACAGTAGAGACCACAAAATCAGAGACCAAGTAGCCGTCGATCATAAGCCTATTAAGAAGCTTAATCCCATTTCTACGTATGAGATATGATTACCCTGGGTGTGATAGCCTTCTACAATGCCTCTCGTGAGGTTATACACCGTTCCAATGTTCAATCCGTACATCTGCGCTGCCTCGGCCTTCGTGTAGCCTTCTTTGATTGCTTTGATGACCTTATTTCTGGTTTCTAGTGGTATGCCACGAGCAATGTATGGATCCTTCGCTCGCCTATAGATTACTGATCTGCTCACGCAATATTTTTTAGCAAGCTCAGGGATGGTATGTTTTTAGTCATGATTATTACACCAATTTCGTGTCTCTCTTCTTTTCCACTACTTTCGTAGGATGCAAACCAGCCCAGATCACCCGATACCCCATAGAGTCCAACGCCAGCATGGATAACCGATGACCGTTAAGGATTTCCTCCACTTTTGGATACTCCTGAAAAGGACGTAATTCCTCCCGTACTTTCTCCAGAAACACCTGAGAAACAAACTGTTCTCCTATCATATGATACCCAGGGATTTCCATCCTCGTCAACGTCGCTGGACTTACATGTAACTCCCGTGCCTTCTCCTGTATCGAAACAACATCCCCTGAGAGAGATACCTCTTTTAAACTACAGAGTTCCTTCTCAATCTGTTTCTCTTCGATTTCTCGCAGGATTTTCACGATAGACATTACAGGGATTTTATTTTTATAAAAGATAACGTCTCCCGTGAAATCCTCTTTTTTACACTCCAGGGTTTCATTCACCGCCACCGTTATGTTCGCTTCAGCTTCTTTGAGCTTTGCGATCTTCTTCCTGAGATATTCGGGTGTCCAAAACCCCACTACCTCCAAATAGTGATTTAACCCATTCTTGTAGAAACCAAAATCAGGGATAACCACGTAGTGCCCTGCTTTTACAATGTCAGGCTCTCGTACCAGCTCCCATCCAAGGTTCAACGCTGTGAAATCACGATAAAACTGGGCTTCCACCTCGCTATCAAAATGAACAACAGAATCAACAGATGTTGGCAGAAAAACATTGTTTGTGGAATCCAAAGAAAAATCAAGGATCCGTGGTTCTCCACCCACCTCGGTTTCTATTTTTGCCTGCACCCGCCATCGCTTCGCATTCATGATAACCGGTAGAAGTTTCGCCAGGGCCGTCCCATATTTCCTGTTCTTCTTAAACAGCGACGCAGGACCAGTGACCCTGATCTCCCCATCAATCTCATACATCAGACCCAGATATTTGACACATCGGAACACCTGCTGATAGTTACCGTCTATTTTGAAGGTAAGCTCCAGGGCGTCAAACAGCAACGTCTGCGTCAGCGACAGGTTGTACCATCGTACTAATTCCTCAGATGTAGGAGCGGTGAACTCAACAAGAAGCTGCTCCTCCTCCATATCCGAGAACATCGCCTCCTCAACCTTCTCCTTGGAAACATGGAAATGCAGAGCCGCCTCTTCCAGGAGGTGGTTCCGTTCCTCCAGGGTTTTTACGAACCCTTTGTCAAACAGGAAAAAACGTACTTCTTTTCCCTGTACCTCTGAACCGGATTGAAACCGGCATTTTCTCTCCAGAAGCGTACCCAGTCCTCGCACCAGTTTAAAATCATCGCCTTCCATCCCCTCCAATTGTCCGAGTATCTCTTTGTATTTTTTCCCCTGATACTGGGTAAAAACCTGGATGATTTCTCCAGCGACGGTCATATCGGAAAGATAACGAGGTCTAATGGTCCCCTTGCGTTTCCAAACCATCAGCAGCTCTTTCGGTAGCATCATGTCCTCCTTCGATACGACGTCCTGGTCTCCTTGGTGTCCCTTGTCACCAGCTCGTACAACACCGCCAGTTTGTTCTCACGAGGTCTCAGAAGTCTCCCCAGCCGCTGGATATACGCCCTGTTGCTCCCCGTGCCGCTGACAATGATCCCTATGTTCGCCTCAGGGACATCGATTCCCTCGTCTAACACCTGCGAGGAAGCCAACGCAGGATACGTTCCTTCTTTGAATTTCCTGAAAATCTCCTCCCGTTCATCAGAAACAGTTCTGTACGTGATGCAGGGGATGAAAAACCGTTTGGAAATCTCGTACACCATGTCGTTATACCTGGTGAAAATAATGGTCCTGTTCTCTCGGTTCAAAAGCTCCTCGATTTTCTCTATCTTCATCCTGCTGTTGTAGGCGATTCGTTCTGCCTTGTTCCGTGCAAGGATCGCTTCCCGTGCCTCAGGATCATACCCCGAGCGCATCACAATCTTCGTGAAATCATCAGGACTCCTTAGCTTGATATGCCTTGATGCCAGGTACTTCTTGAATGTGTCATGATATTGCTCGTATTCCCGCTGTTCATCGTCAGTCAACGCCACCAGTATTTTTCTGGTTTCGTAGCTGGACAGATATTTCCCTGCCAAGTCATCAACGTGTACCTCGTAGACCTTCCCGCCGATCAGCCGAGGTATCTTTTCATGTAATCCATCGTCTCGTTCATAGGTGGCAGTCAACCCCAATCTAAACGGCGAGGCAAACATCTCCGCAATCTGTTGGTATCCTCCCGAGGGAAGATGATGCACTTCATCAAAAATCACCAACTTAAACCGATTACCCAGTGTCTCAGCATGAATATACGCAGAATCATAGGTGGAAACCGTAAGAGCCTGTAAATCCTTGTTCTCACCCGTGTATTCCCCGATTGGTGTATCAAATCTTCGGAGTTCCTCTTTCCACTGTCGCACAAGGTCCAGGGTTGGCACCACGATGAGGGCAGGGGCGTTTATTTTCTCGATAACCTTCAACGCCAGAATCGTCTTACCCGAACCGGTAGGCATCACGACGACCCCTCTCTTCTGCAGGAGCCATCGTTCCAACGCCTTTTCCTGGTATTCCCGCAACTGCACGGTACAGGACAACTCAGGGCAAGGAATCAAATCCAGCACATTATCTTCGTAGCGAACCCCTGAGTTTTGCAGGTATTCAACGATATCTCGGTAGTGAAGAGCCTGGCTGCGATAGCATCCTGACCTGGCATCCCATTTTGTGTTCGGAACACTGTAATCTCCTTTGATTACAATTGTGCCACGATGATAGGTAAGCTTCATGTCTCCCCATGTTGTGAAAGGAAATTGTTTATTTCATAGTTGCGGTGAACAAGTCAACAGCATGGGTTCTTATTTGTTTTTGAAAGAGATTTTTACCTCTATTTTCTTTTTGTTGACGGGGACGAGTTTTTTTACCTGAAGAGTGACGTTCTTTTTTGGCTTATATTCGTTAATTGGTATATCTGGTGTTTTACCATCTACTTCATAGATGTAATACCCTTTTTCTCCATCGATAGAAGTGATGTATTGTTTATCACCAACTCGTTGAACCTCAACTCCTGGAAGTTGTTTTAATGCATCGAAAAGGCTATCATGTTTATTGATTACAGCCACTGACTCTTCAATAAATGGCTCTAACGCTGATTCCAAACTACCAGTATTCACAGATAACAGATGAACATTGCCCACAATCCTTTTCTTTATCAGATCCACATCCTCAAGGAGTCTGATATGTCTTGAGACAACCGGAGTAGACAGGTGTAATTCCCGTGCCAATCCTGATAGATGCATTTCTCTGTTGAGAAGTATCTTCATTATCTGCATCCGTGTCCTGCTGCTTAATGCCTTAAACAATTGATTGTTACCCATTTTGATAATGGTCGTTATCAAATTTGTTAACTTTAAATCTTTCTGTCCGATATTCTCCTCCAATGGTGATAACATGAAAAAGATACCGGTATCCATAATAGTCTTGTTTGTAAGTATCACATTATTGAACATTCAGGCAAGTATTATTGCTCCAGTATCGGCGGATTCAAGTGGAGGTTATCCACTCCAGCCGACCAACGATATCATTGTCAACGCTTTACGCTATCTGCAAAGTCAGCAGGCTGATGACGGAAGCATAGGCGGCTTTTCCACTACAGCATGGATTGCGATGGCGATTTCAGCGACTGGAAAAGATCCTCATACATGGGGTGATTTGGTAGGATACCTAAGAGACAACGCTGACCGTATCGATGACAACATGGCTACCGATTGGGAGCGGCACGCTCTCGCCATTGTAGCATGTGACGAAAATCCAAGAGATTTCAGTGGGATAGATTACGTTGCTAAAGTGGAGAGTTTTTATGACGGCGTTCAAATCGGAAACCCTGCCAATCTCTACGATGATTTTTTCGGCATCCTCGCATTGGTTTCCTGCGGTGTTACACAAGATTCACCGATCATTCAAACCGTTAGAACATATATCAAGGAGCAACAACGTCAGGATTGCGATTGGGGCGATGTTGATTCCACGGCAGCAGCAGTTATGGCTCTGATAGCTGCAGGAGAAAACAGTGATTCGAGTTCTATAGCAGCTGCTTTGTCATTTCTCAAAACGATGCAGACTGGGGACGGCGGATTTCAATCATGGGGGATGACGAACGCAGCGTCGACTGCCTGGGCAGTAGATGCTATTGTGATAGCAGGGCAAGACCCTACAAGCATTGAATGGAAACAGGGTGGAAATTCCCCGGTTGATTTTCTTCTCAGTTTGCAGCAGGGAAATGGTGCCTTTGCCTGGTCTTTCAATCAAAACATGAACCCTGAATGGATGACATCGTATGTGATTCCAGCTCTGCTCGGAAAACCATACCCTATCAAAATTTACAAAACTGGGGGAGAAAATGGGACCAATAACCAAGGTAACGAAGATGGCGGGGCTGATGGTGGAGGAGGTGACAGCAATGATGGAAATGGTAACCGTGATGTTACAGCAGGTGAATGGACAGGGAACATCAGGATAGAGGGAAAAAATAATACCATATGGGATGGCGACGTGTGTTTCAGCGATTCACTGATTACGGCACTGAATGATAGTTCCGGTGAAATGGAAGATTATTACATCCCCTGCCCAAGTGTATTAGGAGCACTTGATGAAGCATCACAACTGGGGGTTTTTTCTTATCATGTGATATACTATCCAAGTTGGCATGCTTTTTATGTGAAGACAATAGCGAATGATTCTGACTGGTGGCATTACTGGGTTGACTATACGCTGCCGATGGTTGATGCAGGTGCATTTGAGCTGACAGAGAACAATAGAGCGGTTCTCTGGGGGTATTTAGAGGATTGGACTGCACGTGCATTACGAATAACAGTCAGTGAGAGTACCGTCAATGTATCTGAAGAGTTCACAGTAAGCGTAGGTAACGAGACGATGACTCCTGTTGCAGATGCTGTTGTCTACGTGGGTTCGACAGAGTATGTGACCGATGAAAATGGAAATGCAACTGTCCATATTGATGCTGCAGGAGACTATCCGATATACTCTGAGAAAGCAGGATATGTGCGGTCTGACAAAGCAACGGTCCATGTGAAAAAATCGGTGGAGATAGTGAAACCAGAGGATCATGCAATCTATCTGTTCAATAAGAAAACAAGGATACAGTATCCCGATATCTTGATAATCGGACACATTGACATCGAAGTGAATGCTACAGATGATGTCAAAAAAGTAGAGTTTTACATTAACGATAATTTGGAATATGTTGATACTGCGCCTCCGTTTACGTGGCGATTGAATGATAGAGCATTTTTCAAGAAGGCAACGATAAAGGTGAAGGCATACAGCGACAACAACGATAGTCTTCTTAAAATCCAGCGGATCATCAGATATATCGACTCGCTGTCAAAAAATTACTATGGAAAACAAGCATCTGACATGCTCAGAATCTATTTGCAAAACCTTGAGACATCCGTTATGCATCAAGGCGATATCGATGAAAAAGAGGTTGTGATTTTCAATTTATTCCCTCACATTCATGTCTTGTGAGAAGGCGGTGTGCATGAAGAATAAACTCAGACAGATACTCGGTTTTGGATTGTTGGCGTTATGTGCGACTGTGGGGCGATATTTGTTAGTGTCTAAGGGGATGCAGCCGTTTCCTAATTTCGAGGTGGTGACAGTTGCTGCCTTTATCGGGATTATGATTTTGGATGTAAGAGTAGCATTGTTCATTCCTCTTGTAGGGATGGTGTGTAGCGATCTCTTCATTGGTAATCCAATATTTGTCGGAGAGAAAATGAACCAGATAGTGATGTTCACCTACTCTGGTTTTGCTTTTGTTGCATTGGCAGGCATTTTTGTAGGAGAGAGAATAAAACCTTATGTTTCGTCGCTAAGATCACGGTCTGTTTTTTGTATGGCTGGGGCTGGAGCTTTACTGGTACTTTTGTATGATATATGGACGAATCTCGGCTGGTGGTATCTGATGTATCCCCACACTGGAGAATCATTACTAACTGTGTATACCCTAGGAATTCCGTTTATGGCGTATCATCTTATTTCAGGGATAACGACGTTTATCTGTATTGGAATTCCTGTGATTTTATATTCCTATAGACGACAACCAAATCTTATATTAAAAAAATTCATTGGTGGGATATGGAAGCGAAGTGTATCTTCAGCATCATTGCCTCGATCTTAGTTATCATCTCTTTCGCAGGTTGTTTTTCTGCATCTGTGAAACATGGTGAATCTGCAAGAAACGTTGAAAATGTAAGCATGAAAATAGTTACTCTAGAATGGAATATTGTCTACAGGAATGTAACGACGAAGAACATGACTGTTGCAGACTTTCTATTCGAGTGTGCCGAACATTATAACTTTTCTATTAACGCAAATTATTGGCAAGGGTATGATTCATTGTTTGTCAAAGCAATAAATAATATCGAGAATGGAGAAGATGGTAACTATTGGCAGTATTATGTAAATGGCGAATATGCCCAAGTTGGGTGCAGTCTGTATCATCTACATGATAATGATGTTGTTGAATGGCGGTTTGAATCTCCTGCCGGGAATTAGGACTCACGGAAGTTGGTTAATTGCACTTTAACATGTCCTGTAAATCTTTATCATATTCTATCACGGTCTTTACATAACAGTGTAATCTATGATATTCACTTTTTAATTCAGGACATATTTCCCAGACTTCTTGACCATCGATTACCCTTTTTATTTTACCCTCCAAAACATCTACACCAGCCCAATTCTTTAGAAACATTGGATTATTAATGATCCAGGCAAAAGCCCCTTTGCAATATTTTCTTTGTTTCTCAGAAAGATTTTTCCATATTCTATCAAAATAATCATGGTCCCAATAAACCATTTGTTTTTCAGCTTTATCAGATCCACATGCCCCTCTAATTTCTGAGATCAAACCTTTTAAAAAGTCCGGAAAAGGATCATCAAAAGTCCACTTTTTTCCAAAGGCTTGATACCATTCATGTTTAATCTTTCGGTGAGCCTTACCTAATCTTAGAAAAGCTTCATCTTTATTTTTATGAATATCAAAATAAGGTCTTCCATAGACGATTAAATCAATTGTGGCATGTACCCAACCTTCCGGCATTTTAATCGCCTCCTAAAAATACGAATTGAATATTTCATTTAAATATTATGTCAAGTCCAAGGTCTCTTTGGACTATAGAGAAGGGATTGGTTTTTTAATTATATTTCCTTTGAATTAACCCAGGGAAATCTAAATTTTGAACCTTCCAGATACTCCCCCAACTGATTCAAAACAAATCCATTTTGGTTTTAAAGAAAAACGAGTCACACGCTGCCATGCTAATTGAGGGTCCCGAAAAAGACAAGACCACATCCGAACCAAGTGATACACAGCAGGTAATACCAGACATTGTCAAGTGATACAGCAAGTCCGACAAGGAGGACAATCCATGGTAGAATAAGGAGAAATAACGCCTGTAGCAGGCTTCCGACTCTTTCAGAGAGATTTAACTCCATAGGACATCAAGATGTTGTTGTAAGTCGGTTTCGTATATTACATGATGTATTTAAGGTTAACTTGATTCTAGTAAGTGACAGAAATTATTGGACAATACGAGATTTTCGACTCCTGTTTAATTTGTCCATAAATTAATGTCATTTACTATTCTTTGAGGTCTTTTACTTTCCCAAGGGAGGATCCATCCAGAAGATATACCTCTGCGTTGTCAATGTCCATAAGCGACCTAAACGGACCAAGCAAGGGGTCTCGGTTGACTGCTATGCCACCACACAAAGAATTAAACGCTGGCATGACGAGAATCTGTGAAGTTGGTGACGTCGGGTATTTTTCTATAAGTTTATCAGAAAGTGGAGCGCTCCGTAGCCAACATTGTTCAAACGTCTGGTAACCAAGACGGTCGGTAAGCATCACCGTGGGGTGGGTGTGACCGATGATGACCTGTTCACATTGCATGACCTCTTTGTTTGGCCTTCGGTGACCATGGGTAAACCCTATCACTTCAAACACAAAGCCATCGGAGGGATGTAACTTAATTGCTGGTGGAAGCAATCGATCGATGTTTCCATCGTGGTTCCCAGGCAGGACATGAAGGGTACCATATGTTTGAATGGTGTCCAGGAATCGATTCACATCGGTACGTTCTTGGATGGTTGATGAAGGGATATTGTGTTTAATGTCCCCAAGCAAGATGATGTCGCGGATAGTGTTTGTAGTGAGAATCGAGATTAATCGTTGTTCCATCACGTTGGTTTGTGATGGCACCTGCAATCCTTTTTCCCGTAATTCACTTTCAATGCCGATGTGAAGGTCTGCGATAACCAGAAGTTTTTTTTCTTTGAGCAGGAGAGCTGGTTCATCAATGATTGGTTGAAGCTCAGGTTGCATAGGTTATCCCATAGGAAAGAGGTTATTAAAATGAATCAAGGAAAAAATGATGTTGATAAATAAAAGGAGATTGAGTCCACAAAAAACCCAGATGGAAAGATCCCCAATTGCTTTCCGAATGCCATTACCACCTTTTCCGATGCCAAGAAGACGAAGTCCAGAGTATGCAAGTAGTTGAATGGGGATAGCAAAGATAAGGTAGCCGAGGACCCAGATGGTTAATTCTAAGAGCAGGAATGCTCCAGTGATCATCGAGAATCCTTGTGAGATGAGTGCAGTAAACGCGCTGATGCCAAAGAGGTCGTTGATTTCACTATCAAGGAAAAGAAATGCAATGATGAGTAAAATGATATGGAGAATAAGAGCGTATCGTTTAATCATCTCATCCTTTTCTTTGTGGACATTAGGTCGTAAGAAAAATCGTATGTAGACAAAGACGCACAGCGCGAGAATCCAGATAATGAGCAGCTCGTAGGGAAATGCGATTCCATCCGAGTTGCGTTTTGCTTGGGGGTTGTAGAAGTGGTTCCCAAGGAAAATGAGTTTACAATCCGCTTGTATTGTTGGTCCTGAGGAAGATCCTGTAACGGTGACGTCAAGAGTATTGAAACGGGCGAACCCGACAGAAGAAAACCGTTGTGTCGTATGATCAATAGTCACGGTGTCATTGGTTTGGAGGAATACCATCGCTCCGTTTGCAACAAAAGAGGTCGCCTGGATGAAAGTATCAAATTCGTTGATGGTGTTCATGAATTCCGAGGTGTCATCTCCCCCAAGGTTTTTTACTGCGACAGACACATTTTCAATAAGTTGTTTTATCACAATATCTTTAGGGTTCGCTGGGGATATTGACAGTTTCAATGGGGCAGTCGAAGCAGCAGTGTTAAGGGGAACGAGAGACAACGGTGGTTGTTGGGTGACAGAGAATTTTTTATCCTGAATTACGATGTAATTATTTGATGATGCGCCACTCCAGAG
>JAPKYG010000193.1 GCA_026394435.1 Methanobacteriota archaeon
TATATGTACCTCGGAAAACTTATCGAGTTTGGTGAAACCGAACAGATCTTTGAAGATCCCCATGAGGAACTCACGGAAAAATATATTACTGGCCGGTTTGGATAAAGAAGGAAAAGCATATGGTGCAAAAATTTCATAATGAATTAGACGAACTGAAAAACGATATCTTCAAAATGGGGCAACTGGCAAAAGAGATGCTCCAAAAAGCAACAGATTCTCTGAAAAATGATGATAGCGAGCTTGCCGCTTGGGTCCAATCTAAAAAAGGGGCTATTGCAAATATGGATAGAGATATCGAAGCAAAGGCTCTTCGTTTAATCGCTTTGTATCAACCAATGGCAAAGGATATGCGAACGATCGCATGTTGTTTGAAAATGAATACATACCTTACGAGAATTGGGCGTTATGGGAAAGACATCGCAAAAGTAACAGACGAACTCCATGATGTTCCTCGGATGAAGAAGCTGATTAGCATCCCTCATATGGCTGAGATTGTCTGTGGCATGATTGATGATGTGCTTACTGCTTTTGTGAAGGAGGATATTTCAGTAATCCAGAATTTAGAAGAACGGGAATCAACCGTGGATGAACTCCGCTATTCCATTTTCCGCGAATGTTTAACGTATATGATGGAAGACAACAAGAACATCACCCAGGGTGCCCATTTTATGATGGTCTCCCGATATTTGGAACGATGTGGAGATCACGCGTGTAAAATTGCAGAGAAGATTTACTATATGGTGACTGGTGAACATGTTGAGATTGATTCTTCTGAAAAAAAAATATCTCGAGCTGGTTTTAATCGACGGACAAAACAAGGACCATGATGAAACAGCGAATCTTATTTTCGTGCATCGAAGGAATTAAGTGTGTTGAAGTTCTTTTAATTCTTCCTCTCCTTTTTTTTTCCAAATTCCTTGTAGCTTTGAGTAGGTGAAAATCTATTTCTATGGATTCCTGGTTACCTGAATAGAGGCAGATGAATTCTAAGATCTTATTTGTCGAACCACCGCGGAACTTCTGGTTTGTCATGGGGGAGTACCTCCCTCCACCGTCCGCATTGTTAATCCTTGCTGCCTATGTAGAACGAGAACTCCCAGGGATTGACATCGATATCGTTGACTGTCAAGCAGATCGACTCGATTGGCAGGGGCTTGAGAGATACATTGAGTCAGCAAATCCATCGATGATTCTCACCTCAGGGTTTACCACAAACGCATACAGCTGTGCAAGGGCCTGTGAGATAGCAAAAACCGTCAATGAGGATATCGTGACGATTGTCGGTGGTATTCATTTTTCGTTTACCCCTGAAGAATCACTGCAAAGCTTTCCAGAGATGGATTATATCGTAAGAGGCGAAGGGGAACTCACGGTGGTTGATCTGATCAAAACACTTGAAAACAAAGGAAAAATATCTCAGGTACAAGGGGTCTCCTACCGAAACAATGGTAAGATTACCCACAATCCTGCACGCCCCCTGATAGAAAATCTTGATACGCTTCCCTATCCTGCGTATCATCTCGTAGAAGAGAACCTGAAGCGATATCATTTCACGTGCACGTGGGTGTGAACACCAATGTTCTTTTTGTACGCAATGGAATTATTGGGGAAGCAGATGGAGAACCAAGTCAGCGAAACGTATTGCTGATGAAATTGAATTTCTCAATGAAACCTACGGGGGTGTATTCCTCTGGTTTTCGGATGATCATATGAAACTCAGTCTCCGGGGAAAACAATTGTATGAGGAGCTCCGGCATAAACGATGCAAAGATGATATCATGCTCTTTTTCCAGACGCGAACCGATGATATTGCTCGTCATCCTGATCTCATAGTAAAACTCAGAGAGGTAGGCACCTATTGGATTATGTGTGGTGTGGAAAATGATTCAGAGGAGACGCTGAAAGAATATAAAAAAGGAATCAAAACAACGGATGCTTATACCGCGATGAAAATATTGAATCAAAACGATATTTT
>JAPKYG010000072.1 GCA_026394435.1 Methanobacteriota archaeon
ATAGATAATTGCAAGAATCATCAGAAATGTAAATACAAAAAACGATTTCAGTAGCAGGTTCCGTCGTTTGAATTTCTCTATAAGGTTTCCCTCTCGCAAGATAAAGACATAGATCTGCGGAGAAAGTAACGTTATCGCAAAGGAAACTGTACCTGCCAACACCTTTGCATCATTCTCCATCGCACCATGACCCATCATGTAATTATACGAGAGGATATACCCTGCCGCAATAGAAAGACCAAACACGATGCCATCAACAATCATCATAACCCGCTGCCTCCTCGAAATAATCGGCTCTGACAATTTCGATGGATTACGCTTCATGATGTTCTTATCAGCAGAATCCGTACTCACACCAACGCCAGGGAACGTTTCCATAACAACATTCGACCATAACAACTGCAGCGGCATTAAAGGAACAGGATATCCCAAAAGAGGTGTGATGAGAACACCAACTACTTTCCCGATATTATTCGTAATGAGGTACCGAATCAGTTTTTTAAGGTTCTGATACACCCGTCGTCCTTCCTCAACTGCATTAACAATGGTAGAAAAATTATCATCGGTAAGAATAATATTTGCTGCTTCCTGAGCCACTTGCGTTCCAGCGCGACCCATGGCAATGCCGACATCAGCTTTCTTTAACGCAGGAGCATCATTGACACCATCTCCCGTCATAGCAACGATATGATCTTTCGCGCGTAATTTCTCGACTATTTTCAGTTTATCAAGCGGCGCAACACGAGAATAGACTCGAAGATGCTCCACATGTTCCCCGAACTCTTCATCATTCATCTGCTCCAGGTCTTTTCCGTCTATTGCTTGATCTATGTCAGTCGCAATTCCAACACTCTCAGCGATTGAAAAACCGGTTTTTTTACTATCACCAGTAATCATCACAACAGTGATGTTCGCGTCTTTTGTCTCCTGAATCATCTGCTTGACTTCATCCTTTGGCGGGTCGTAGATTGCAGCTGTTGCAAGGAACGTAAAACCTGTAAGATTATTTACATCGATTTTCTTTAGATTACCTACGTTTGTTTTTTTTATAAAACCGATAAGCCGAAAACCTTTTTCCGATCGTGTCGACAGCTCTTTTCCAATATGATGCCGGTGATGATCGTCAAGTAGCTGGGTCTTCCCATCGATGTAATACGAATCGCAGAACGTGAGAATCTTTTCCGGGGCACCCTTGATATAAATATCATGAGTCCCTGAGCCATCCTGGGTGAGAATTGCAGAAAACATAAGTTCAGAAGAAAACGGAACACTATCAATGATATGGAATATATCAAATTGATTCGGTTTAAACCCGTTTAAAATCGACGCCTTAATTAACGCAATCTCAGTAGGATCTCCTAGTTCCTTGACCACGTTTCCATCTTGTTCGACGACCTGAGCGGTAGAGCATTTCACCGATGTTAAAAAGATATCATGTAAGAGAGCAGATTTCCCTTCCGCAATCATTTTAAATATATCAGACATGACATGAAATTTCGTGCCAATAAAAAACTCTTTTACCGTCATATCATGTTTGGTGATGGTGCCTGTTTTATCGGTACAAATATAATCAACATTCCCAAGCGTTTCTACTGAAGATAGCTGTTTGACGATCACTGAGTTTTTCGCGAGTCGTTCCATCGCAAGCGACAACGCAATCGTCATAGACGCAGGCAGCCCTTCCGGAAACACGGCAACCATGATACTAATCGCAAGAAGCACAGAGAATCCCAAATCATTAGGATTTCTGATGTACCCCATCACTAAAACAAGAACAAGAGAAACAATAGCCAATGCCACCAACGCCTTGACTTCGCGGTCCATCTTTTTCTGTAATGGAGTACGCTCTTCTTTCGCCTCCTGAATATTGACTGCGATTTTCCCGATTTCCGTGACATTCCCTGTTTTAACGACCAGTGCTTTCCCATACCCATTTAGTATTTTACTGCCGGCAAACACGATGTTTTTCATCTCATACAGTTCAAGATCAATCTCGTGGATCTGATGCGTGTTTTTGTGAATAGGTTCGCTTTCTCCAGTGAGATGCGCTTCATCAACAAGCATGTTTGTCGCTTCAATTAATCGTGCATCAGCAGGGATGATATCGCCGGATTCAAACACAATGATATCACCAGGGACGAGGAACTTGGAGGCGATGACTTCCACCGTTCCATTCCGTATGACCTTACATTGTGGAGAAAGAATTTTTTTGAGTTCCTCTGCCGCTTTTTCTGCTTTTCCCTCCTGTATCAAACTGATAACTGTATTGATGATAACAACACCGACAATCGCTAATGCCTCAAGAATATCTTTAATGATGAAGAATGAGAGGAGAGAGGCAATAATCAGAATAAGTGCCATTGGTTCGATGAGTGCTTCAATTATTTTTCTGAAAATGGATTTCTTTTTTTCTTGTGCAAATTCATTTAGCCCATACCCGCGCTTGCGTTCCTCTGCTTTTACATCTGAAAGGCCTTGTAGAGATGTCTGGAATCTTGTAAACAATTCTTCTATTGATTGGGAAGAGAAATTTCCTGAGAAATCGATTTTTTCAGATTCCATTTTTTTCTCCCATTGGTTGTCTCAGGTGAAATCATGTTCTCTTTTATCTAGTTTTCATTTATGATAAAAATATTAAGAATCATCTGTTGAAAACCATAAATTATTAAAGAGTTGAAAGATAAAGGAATTCGACAAAATAAAGATGATGGGGGGCTTATGAAAAAAATAGGTATCTTAACAGGTGGCGGTGATTGCCCGGGGCTTAACGCTGTTATTCGGGCTGTTGTAAAAAAATCCTCCAAGAATAATTGGGAGGTTCTCGGTATTCTCGATGGATGGAAAGGTCTCATTGAAGGTAATGTCATGCCACTCAACGATCAGCACATTTCAGGGATTTTACCAAAAGGTGGCACAATCCTTGGAACGTCTCGGACAAATCCGTTTAAAGAACAGGGGCTCGTCGATAAAGTCTTAAAGAATATAAAAAAGTTAAAGATTGATGCACTCATCGCCATTGGTGGAGAAGATACTCTAGGAGTTGCCTTAAAAATGTATAAGCTGGGCGTCCCTATTGTAGGTGTCCCTAAAACCATTGATAACGACATCTCAGGAACGGATTACACGTTTGGATTTGATACCGCGGTTTCTATTGTTACTGATGCAATTGACCGGCTTCATACCACTGCAGAATCCCATCATCGTATCATGATCCTTGAGGTGATGGGCAGACATGCAGGATGGATTGCGACTGTATCTGGTATTGCCGGCGGTGCAGACGAAATCCTTATTCCAGAAAAACCTTTTAACATTGAGGCGGTCTGTAAAAATTTAAAAGCACGTCATGACAGCGGGAAAAAGTTTAGCATCGTGGTTGTTTCTGAGGGAGCAAAACCAAGAGATAATGACCACTTTGAGACATTATCTGAAGAAAAAGATGAGTTTGGTCATGTCAGACTCGGTGGAATCGGACAGCGTCTTGCGAAAGAAATTGAGAAACGATTAGGTGTTGAGACACGGTTCACGGTTCTTGGACATGTTCAACGTGGGGGATCTCCTACGGCATACGACCGGGTTCTGGCGACACGATATGGTGTTGCCGCAGTTGAATTGGTTAAGAGCGGACATTTTGGAAAAATGGTGGCCTTAAGAGGATATAAAATCGTCCCGGTTGATCTGAATGAATCAGTAACAAAACTCAGAACCGTGGATATGGACATCTATGAGATTGCCTCAACCTTTTTTGCAAAACCTCATAATGAATAAATCGTTGATGATATTTCCTAAGCTATTAATTTACAGTTATTTTTTTAATTTTATTTCAATTTCCTGAAAATCTTTCGGGACAAATGACTGAACAAAAATTTTCCTCGCATCATTCTCTAACACCCGGTAATCAAGATACCGGGGGCTGACGTGCACTAAAAATAGTTTTTCTACCTTTGCCTTTTTTGCTATTTCTGCCGCTTGCGCTGCGGTCGTATGTCCATATTCTTTTGCGATATCTTCGAGTTCTGAGTCAAAGGTTGCCTCATGGACTAAGACATCTGCATTCTTCGAAAACGCTATCATCTCCTCACAAGGCATAGTATCACCAGATATCACGATTTTTCTGCCTCTTCTTGAAGGACCTAGTATCATGCCCGGTGTGATTTTCTTGCCATTCGCAAGAGTTATGGTTTGTCCACATTGCAATTTACTAAACAATGGTCCCTCAGGGATCCCTAATTCCAAAGCCTTAGGTTTGTTGAATTTCCCGGGGCGTTGATGTTCTTCAAGACAGAAGGAGAACGCAGGGACATTATGTTTTACTTTCAACATATGGATGCTATAATCCTCGAATTCGACCTCATCACCATTGGTTATGTCATGTGAAATAATCTCGTAGGATGGCCGAAAATATCCAAGTGTTAAAAGATGGTCGGTAAGATCCTCCATCCCCGTTGGTCCATAAATGTGAAGTGGTTTGTCTCGATCGTTCAACTGCATGGTTTGAATCAAGCCAGGCAACCCAAGAAAATGATCGCCATGAAAATGGGTAATGAAGATTTTCGAAATCTGCATATAGCTGAGGTTTGATTGCTGGAACTGTCGTTGGGTTCCTTCCCCGCAGTCGAACAACAAGATTTCACTGCCTCTTTTGATAGCAAGGGATGAAACGTTTCGCTTCACGGTGGGCCAGCTTCCACCTGTTCCAAGAAAGATGATACGCAGTTGTGTCATGCTACAGACGGATACCACCAAAGGGTAAAAGTGTTTTGGTTACTTCTGGTAGACAACAAAATATCGAGTGAGACTACGATGGACGCGAAACTCATGGATTTCTACGAGGGAAAGGTATTTTTCTCCAAGACAAACCATCGATTTATCAGACAAACCGACCACTGCTTTGCCGCTCTTTTTTAGAAGAGAGGCAATAGAAGCAAATGCCCGTTCATAGAGCATCGCCAGGTTTTCTCCTTTTGTTGTTGTCGCTTTTCCGTATGGAAAATCAGTGATTACTGCATCAACGATAGAAACCGACTGAGGGATATTTCCAATATCACAACACGATAATTCATAGTTTTTAATTGAGTAGAAATCAAGGGTTTTTTTACATCCATCAATCATTTTTTGTTCAATATCACTGCC
>JAPKYG010000043.1 GCA_026394435.1 Methanobacteriota archaeon
CGAGCAAGAATGATCCTGCATCTTTTGCGGTTGCAAAGAAAAATGATCTTGAACGGGTCGCCAAAGCAGCTCGATAAAACAATGGAAGACCTAATGGTTTTTGAAGGTGTATAAAGTATGGGGCGAAAAGAAGAAAACATACAGAAAGCAACAGCTCTGATGAATAAATTGGATCATATCCGTAACATCGGGATTGCTGCTCATATTGATCATGGGAAAACCACGTTTTCTGATAATCTACTTGCAGGATGCGGCATGATGAGCGAGGAGCTTGCAGGAAAACAACTGGTACTTGACTACGATGAACAAGAGCAGGCACGTGGGATTACGATTAACGCGGCATCAGCATCCATGGTTCACACCGTTGAAGGACAAAATTACCTGATTAACTTAATTGATACACCAGGACATGTTGACTTCGGCGGTGATGTTACCCGTGCAATGCGAGCAGTTGATGGATGTATCATTGTCGTCTGTGCCGTAGAAGGCGCGATGCCACAAACGGAGACGGTGATTCGTCAAGCGATCCGTGAAAAAGTTAAACCAATATTGTTCATCAACAAAGTAGACCGACTCATTAATGAACTTCGAGTCACACCAGAAGAGATGCAAAATCGATTCATTAAAATCATTAATAAATTCAATGAACTACTTGATCGAGTGATCGCTGAAGACTTCAAAGGAAAATGGAACGTGAAGGTCGAAGACGGTAGTGTCGCGTTTGGTTCCGCGTTCCATAACTGGGCGGTCTCCGTTCCCCGCATGAAAAAAACCAACTTAGGATTCAAAGATGTGTATAACTACTGTAAGAATAATGATCAGAAAGCCTTAGCGAAACGATCCCCTATCCATGAAGTTGTCTTAGACATGGTTATTAACCATCTCCCACCACCGAATATTGCACAGAAATACAGGATTCCACACATCTGGAGGGGAGACCTTACGAGCCCTCTTGGCAAAAACATGGTTGACTGTAACGAGAACGGGCCACTCGCGTTGATGGTTGTAAAGATTATCCTTGATCCCCATGCTGGTGAGGTTGCGATTGGTCGGATGTTCAGCGGAAAGATCCAACGTGGACAGGAGTTATATGTTATTGGAATGCCCAACAAGAATCGTGTTCAACAAACCAACGTCATGGTTGGACCCGATCGTATCCCTATTGACTATGTGAGTGCAGGAAATATCGTTGCTGCAACCGGTATCCGTGATGCCATCGCAGGAAGCACCGTGACTGATAACCCCGAAGCTGAACCGTTTGAACGTATTGTTCATGTCTCAGAACCAGTCGTCACGGTTGCGGTCGAAGCGAAAAACACAAAAGACCTCCCCAAACTCGTTGAGGTGTTGCGATTAATCTCCAAAGCCGATCCCAGCATCCAAGTGCAGATCAACCAGGAGACCGGTGAGAATCTGATGTCCGGTATGGGAGAATTACATCTTGAGATTACCGAGTATCGTATCCGCAATGACCATAAAATGGAAATAGTCTGCTCTGAACCCATTGTGGTCTATCGTGAGACCGTCAGCAAACCAAGTCCCCATAAATTTGAAGGGAAATCACCGAACAAACACAACAGGTTCTACATTGAGGTGGAACCTCTCCCGGAGAACGTCGTCAAAGCGATTTACAATAATGAATTGCCAGCGAACGTGAAGAAATACAAAAAAGAAACTGCAAAAATCCTTCAGGACCTTGGAATGGGTAAAGACGTTGCGAAAGGCGTGTTCGGTGTTCATGGTCTGAACCTTATCACGGATACCACAAAAGGTATTCAACACCTTTTAGAGACCAGAGATTTGATTATGGAAGCCTTTGATGAGGTTATGAAAAGCGGACCAACCGTCTCAGAACCCTGTCAAGCTATCTTGGTGAAACTCGTGGATGCAAAACTCCATGATGACGCAATCCACCGAGGACCCGCGCAGGTGATCCCTGCAGCAAGAAACGCTATTTATGGCTCAATTACGATTTCTGAACCTACCCTGCTTGAGCCAATGCAGAAAGTATTTATCAGCACCCCTCAGGAAATCATGGGTGATGCGTCAAGGGAACTGAATTCCCGACGCTCCGAAGTCAAAGACATGAAAACCGTTGGAGACTCCGTGGAAATCGAAGCAAAAGCACCTGTTGCGGAGATGTTCGGGTTTGCATCAGCTATCCGTTCAGCGACCGGTGGGCGGGTACTGTGGAACACCGAGAACCTGGGTTTTGAACCCTTACCTCGACAGCTGAAAGATCCCGTGATTAAGAAGATTCGTGAGCGCAAAGGTCTAAAACCTGATCCGTACCCCGCTGAATACTATATGGGATAAGACAGGTAGGATTATTTCCAAATTCTTAAAAAGCGTGCCTGAATACAGTGGAGACTATGCAACGAGGAATAATCCCGATCAACCAGTTTTTCGAGTTGGAATACCGATATTACGAGAAAGATCTGAACTACAAGTATTTTAACAGACGCTTCGAAATTTATCTTATTGGCAAAAAAGGGATGCAGAAGGTCTATATTTTGCATATGGATAACTGCGATACCAGACCAGGGAAATGGGCTCCGCATATTCACCGGGCATCGAATGTTGCAAAGAAACTGTATTTTGGTGTGACGACACTAAACTGGAATGAAATAAAAGATAATTTTCTTACTACTATTATCGCAGAAATCGGTGATACGTACAAGTCGGATGCAAAGAAAGC
Organism: Methanobacteriota archaeon; assembly: GCA_026394435.1. GTDB lineage: Archaea > Thermoplasmatota > E2 > DHVEG-1 > DHVEG-1 > SM1-50. The sequence continues at coordinate 2,699 of JAPKYG010000043.1, forward strand.
TGTGGTGAATCTCCTTTCGCCTAAGATATAAAAAAAATGGTATATCGAACCATTTTTGTTGCGCCTTCTTTTTATTGTCCTGCTAACCGATATTTCCCATGGCTTGGCTCGTAGATCTGTCCGTTGCGGTTCAATCGATCCAGGACTTCTTCTACTTTTCGTGATTCGATTCCTTGGATTTCTGCTTCGTTGATAATGTCGCCGCGTACAGCGCTATCGTCAGTTGATTCTGTGCACAGACGTTGAATGACATCAAGAATAACCCTCATACGTTCATGCTGACTATGGCTGATTCCTGTCGCGATGATGTCAATATCAAATCGTCCGGTCTCCCGATCCGTTCCAACCCTTCGAAGATATTGATCGATAATAGAGATTGCTCGTTTTGCGTCATCAATAGTTGCTTCCTGGCTGAGCCGTATCCGAGCGCTCGCCTCAGAAAGCCGTACAAACGCCTCAAGTTGACGCGGGGTGAACGGAACAGAATCTTTTGACGAGCTACGGAAATCAACATAATAATTCTGCAGGATCTCCAAGGCGTCATCGGTCAACACCGGAAAGATATTACGTTTTGCATACGCGACATACTTCCGGAGATATTCAGGATCGAACACCGGCATGACATGTTTCATCAGTTTTGTTTCTTCTTCTTTTGAATACAGATCATCAGATGTTTTGTTCAGGTGCTCATGAATTTCACCACCTTTGTGGGAGTGAAGGATATGGTCTGCGAGTTCAGTATCCGTCTTTCGATTTGGTTTATCAAGAATAGAAAAAATAAGATCAAAACGAGAGAGCAACGCAGGCGGCATGTTGATTTGTTCATGGATTGGCATGAACTCATCAAATCGACCCAGTTTTGGGTTTGCTGCAGCAAGGACCGCACATCGTGACTTCAGGGTCGCGTTGATACCGGCTTTTGCAACAGAGATTTCCTGCTGCTCCATCGCTTGATGCAGACTGCTCCGGTCTTTTTCTTCCATTTTGTCGATTTCATCGATGCAGGCAAGTCCTTTATCAGCGAGCACCAGTGCACCTGCCTCAAGGGTCCATTGCCCTTCGCCGAACTCATCGCGGACAGCAGCAGCGGTAAGACCAGCTGCGGAGGATGCTTTCCCGGAGGCATACACGCTTCGAGGAGCAAGTTTGGCCATATACGACAGCATCTGTGATTTTGCGGTACCAGGGTCTCCCACGAGCAAGGCATGGATATCACCACGGGTTCGTGTCCCATCAGGCATCTCTTTTGCAATACCACCGAACAGCTGAAGGACGAGTGCGTCTTTTTCGATGTCAAGCCCATAGATCGTCGGCGCGATACTCTGCCGCATTTTATCATAAATCGCCGGGTCTTTACTTGTTTTCAGGATCTTTTTTTCATCTTCTTTGGTGACCTCTACTTCTTCAAACGCAAACTCCTGGCTTTCAATACTGACCGCATCCATGGTTTTGTCAAACGAGGTGAGTCGAAACGCTCCTCTGTGTCGTGCCACGGAATGAAGAATACCGTTGACAATAACGCGGTCTCCTGGCGCGACTCTTCCCGCCAGATCATCTTCAAGGTACACGCTGATACGTTCCGGTTGCGCGCCGCCACGTAACCCCTCTGGGTTCTCTTGGATCTCGATCTTCTGAGAGTCAATAAATAAGGAGAGTGTCGTGGAAAGTTTAAAGGATGAAACCCGTCCACAGCCGCCTTGATCCTCAAAACATTCGGAAGGCTCCTTCAGGATATCTTCATCCTGCTCAATCCGCATCACCGCGCCACATTTCTGACACTGGAACGCAGCGACCTGTAGCTTTGGTCGGACCTCGGTTATTTTCTTGATGAGGCCTTCGACTGCGATGAATGTTCCCAGGCGGTTCGCACGGATCTTCCGAATCAGAATTTTTTGTGCCTCAGGGATGTTTTTAACACGGAAATGAAGCTCCAGCTTCTGCTCCGAAGAGACATCAATGAGTTTGAGTGCTTCCTCTGCGTTAAAAATAGTTTTATAGGGTTGATGAAGTAACAGTTCTGCAAGCATTGGGTCTGCTTTATCTACATCCCAGTAATCAATAAGTAAACTGCGTTTCTCAGGGTACTCTGTCGCAAGCGTCTCTATCTCTGCTTTACATTGATCTTCAAAGAAACCCTGCCAGGATGCTGTGAGACTCTCGTCTTTTAATAATCGAACCATAGGAAAACCTCCCGTACTTGTTAAACGACATGGATATTTAAATTTTAGCGGGCGTAGACGCCTTTTTAGTGGGTGCACGTGGCATGCAGGTGACTACCCGTCTGTATTCTCAACCCCGTTAACCCTTTGAGCATCGGCAGTCTGTGGTAAGGCTGCTCACTTCCGTGCCTCACCCGGTTCCCACAGTAAAGATAGACATATGACCCTCCGGTCATATGCGGTTATCACCTCTGATCCCAAAGGACAAGGTGTCATAGGCAACAAACGGATCACGAGATGCTCGTTACACCGCCTATCAAGTTCGACCCCAGCGTATCGGCGATTTCTGGCTACAGGGAACGCCTAACTCCCCGGTCTATTCCACACCTTTCGCCATTGTTACCAGGAACGACGACTAAGTTGTCTGTAATAACTGAACATCTGAACAAACAATATGACAAGGACTACTGTTAAGAATGCAATATCACGCCCAACAACAAACCATGCATTCGTTAATGCATTGGTATCGTTACCCGCCATTGCACTTCCAACATCAATGGTATCTCGAATCAGTAGATAAATAAAAACCGCAATAATAATTCAAAATCTGATAATATAAATACAAAATTAGCTGAAAGCGGAATGCGCCGAAACGTCATATTGCATAAGGGACAGCGAACCGATTGTTTACTAAATGCCCGTAGGTTTCCTAGGATGTCTGGTAAGAAATGTCGTTCGATGACCTTGTATGCGACATCAGCCTCATCTACCGCCCTGATCTTAGCCGCAAGACTGAGTTGCACATTCATCTTCTCCATCATCGTCTTCAGGGTCTTGTAGAGTGACTCCTTTGGTCCTTCGGAGATGTTGTCCGTATCATGGGTAAACCCAAACTGCTCATATTGAAGTTCGGTGCCTAATCGCGAGGCAACTAGCCCCATTATTGGCTCCATGTTCTTCGAATGTTCATGTTTTAATGTCGATTCATAAAACTCACGGGGGTAGCGGGCAAGGGTATCTAGGTTATGTGCTTCTTTATCCACTTCAGATGGATCAAGACGTGTTGTAAGAATCAATGG
>JAPKYG010000015.1 GCA_026394435.1 Methanobacteriota archaeon
TGTTTCTATTTCTATTTCCATGTCATCCCATCCTTTCTTCTGTTGGATTTTTGTAGAAAGGTATGGGATGATATCAATTTCGTTGTTACCTCTCAGGCGGTCTGTATTTAAATATCAGAACAACTCATTAGACAGACCCTATATTCTCAAACACTCATTTTTCATAAAAAGTAGGGTATTGTTAAAGGAAAAAAGAAAAAGGACGAGACACAATGAAGTTCCAGTGTCCGTCTTGATTGAACACATCACTTTATAACAATGACGAGAAACCCGAGGACAAAGCCATTAAGGGTTTTGTTTACTCGTTCTGCATTTGACGCCTCTGCAGAAACCATGATGGTAACAGGTCCAAAGCCAACTATTCTACCTGCTTCCGCAGTGCTTTCTGTTTTTATTGCATTAGGTTCAATCGAATTACTACAGTTGCCACACCCGCTACATATTTTTGTCATATTTATTCTGCCAAGAATACCTCCTTTTACAGAGATAATCATTGTAATATTTTCAGCGGTACTATCCCCGATGTTTTTTACGGTAACAGACACTTTGCCAAAACCCCCTTTCACAGCGGTTATATCTAATATTGCTGGAGATTGTTGTTTCGCAGTGCAAGATGTACCAACTGCAATACATATCAGCATGAGAATAATGCCTAGGCCTGATGCTTTTCGTAGATTTTTTTTCTGTATCATCTATATTATCCCCCTTAGGATACTAAACAATTTTTATTATTATAGAGTCACTCTTTATATACGTTATCCTTTTGAATACGTATTGCTAAACGCTTTACTAATGAAAATGATTCTATGGGTACCTATACGAGTCCCTCTGATTCTCAACACAAAAAGGACAGCAAGTTGAAATAGATTGTTTAGTCAAAACTAGTAAATCCCAACCTTTTTATGCAATTGAAGTTGATGGGCCCGGGCGGATTTGAACCGCCGACCAACTGGTTATGAGCCAGTCGCTCCACCGGTCTAAGCTACGAGCCCAGGGAATATCGAGCCCCTATCGGTCTTCTACTACTTAAAATTTAGAGATACCCTGCAAGAGCAAGGTTCATTAATGAAAAGAAATATCATTACTTAACATGAGGGAGTTAACCACCTTAGCGAAATATCCGTTCTTGCACGACACCCGACACTATATCAAAGAAAACGGCCCCTCTGTCGATGAACTCCTGCATGATCTCCCTTACGAACGAGCACGAATCATCGGCATTGAACGATTAGACAATGCGTTTAAAAATCGAGATGTAGGTGAGAGGAGTCTTGCAAATGAATCTGATTGCATCATGGAAATTTTATCGTATCCTTTAGCAAGGATGGTTGCTGTCTGTATTGGGGATTCGTATTTTAAAAAACGATATGCGCTGGGCGAGGCATACCACGTCTATAAACAACTTCTCAATGAGCCTACCTCTTTTCTTCTTGCGGTTGCACAAGAATTCAACGTTTCTGTTCAACACAACCCTGAAAAAAACACGATTAAGATCTTCTTCAAAGATTACCTCCGCAACGCACCCACTCGGTACAGGGAATGGAAAATGGTGAACCGCGGTATCGGTGGTGGGTTCCTTACGATTTCCCATAAAGACCTGGCCAGAATACTGTTAGAATCGTTGCGAGAGCGGATCAACGAAGAACTCCTCACCAGAGAATGTGATAAAAGCGTCTACGACACGTTCTCCTCAGATATTCAACGGTTTCAGACCATGCTAGCGATGCAGAAGAAAAAGATCGAGGCAGCACCGGTCGGGAAAGTCAGCATCGAAAAACTCCCTCCTTGTATGAAGAATATTTTATCTGCGATTCAGTCCGGTGAAAACGTTCCGCATATGGGCAGGTTTTCGTTGGTTGCGTTTCTTAGTTCGCTCAGGTTAAGTACCAATGAGGTTTTAAAGCTTTTTAGTTCAGCCCCTGATTACCAGGAAGATAAAACAAGGTATCAGGTGGAGCATATCACGGGTGCGTCGTCGTCTACGGAGTATAAATGCCCCGGGTGTGAGAAGATGCGGACATATGGGATTTGCCCGGTTGATAAAATGGATGACGTATGCAAAAAGGTGCGTCATCCGCTGAGTTTTTATAGCAATAAATGGAAACAGGAGAAGCAGAAACCATGAAGCATTTTGTGACGTTTGAAGGCATTGACGGTTCAGGGAAATCCACGATATCAAAGTTGGTCTCTGAGAAATTACAATCCGCTGGGTATGAGGTGATCTGCACGTTTGAGCCGACCGATTCAACGGTAGGGAAATATGTTCAGGAATGCATCCGGTCGCAGTCTGATCCTTTTGTCACCTCGTTTACGTTTATCGCGGATCGCATCCAGCATTGCAAGCAGATTCAACAGTGGTTAGATGAATGCAAAATCGTGTTATGCGACAGGTACGCGGAGTCGACGTATGCGTATCAGGCTGCTCAGTTGGAGGATCAGGTGAAGAATCCTTTGAAATGGCTGCAGGAGCTTTCTCTTGGTCGTATTCTTGTGCCTGATCGGACGTTCCTGTTTGTGATTGACCCAAAAACATCGCTTGCCAGGATTCAACATCGAACAGAACTGATTCCGTTTGAGCGTCTCGCGTTTTTAGAAAAGGTTCATAGGAATTATCTGACGGTTTCAAAAGGAAAACGTTTTGTCCATCTTGATGCGACAAAACCGATTGATAAGCTGGTACAGCTCTGTTATGAGGATATTCTTCGGTGATAGGCTTCAGAGTCTAAGAAAAAAAAATCTGATACCTGGTGACATCCCCTTCAGTAGGGGGTCGCCATCATCTAACACTCTTCTTCCTCTTCTTCGTCCTCTTCAGCGTCTTCTTCATCTTCCTCTATTTCAGCTTTTTTGTTCGACGCAAGAAATCGGGCTCGCTGACCAACAATAAAAAGCTTCGCAATAAAGGTGATCTCGTTTGCCTCTTCTTTACTTGACACTTGTCCGACGATTAACATAGTTCTCAATCGATAGTGTTGTCTTTCTTCTTTTAAAGGGTTTGTTGTACAAGTGGTACCAGCTCTGAGGACAGTTGGTACCACAACAGAAAAGTAGATCAAAACAGAATCATCGCGGTAGTTTCTCTCTAACTAGAAATACCTGATTACAACATTCTCTCCCTGTTACTTAAAAAAAAGAGAGAATACATCACATCCAGGCATCCAATCCTTTCTGCTCTGTTGCAGCTATATCAGATAACCCAAATGCGCCCTGCACGTAGTTCTCAACCATCTTCTTATACCACTCAAGATCGATTTCTTTGCGATCCTTCACCAGGTCGACCGGGTACATGTAATCAATCGGCTTTACCCCGCTTTTTGACGGCTTTGCGATACCGGGTAACGGTTTTTTCGTGATTACAAACTTCATCTTTACCCTGGTTCGAATCGGCCGGCCAAGCAGTTTCTCAAGTGCCTCCGCACGCTTCCCAAACGTCGATGACGATCCATCCTGATTCAATTTATATCGCTTCTCCGGCTGAACCGCCTGCACCAGGGTTAAATCATTCAAATCAACGTTCGAAAGATCCAGCCGAGAGACAATTTCTCTTGTCTTATTCTTAATACTATTCTTCACCGCAGCTCGTGCGTCGTCTTCTTTTTCCCAACTTGGGTTCTCTTTTAGCACCGTCATCATGATTTCTGCAAGAACCTTGCGCGCGATATTTGCCTTATCCGATCCTTTGAAATTGTTTCCCTTCGTAGTCATCTCTATTTTTCCGTTTTTCGCATCAAAAATCAGGTAGTTCTTATGCTTGACAAAGATCATCCCATCATGCTGCTCTGCCTCTAATTCAAAATCAGGGTACTTCAGCTCTTTCTGCCATTTCAGGTTACACTGTTTTATTGCAGCTAAGGCAACCTCTGGTTTGGTGATCCATTTGTCGTCTTCAGGGCTAAGTAAGGCGCCTAATGCTTTGGAAAACTCAGGGATGTTCCCCACGGAACGAGAACAACCCATGTAAATTCCATCGGTATCCCCGTACACCACCCGAATGTTCTCGTTGTTTAGATAATCTAGAGTATCAGCAAGGATCATCTGTCCTTTCGTGGTAATTGCTGCCGCACCCCAGAGATTAAACTGTCTGCCGGTAACGGTCGGTGCAGCTAAGATGCCATGAGTTCCTGCGTTCCTGGCACCCTTCATGCTCTGATACATCATTTTTAGGCGGGTCAATTCAACGTTCCGTGCTTTGGTTTTCGCATCTTTCAACTCTCGTTTTATCTTAGCTATCATGTTCATGATGCCGGTCATCGCACAGTTGACGACGCCAGGGTTCGTGTCGATCCGTACTCCGATCATGTACCCTTTATCAGCGTAGGAATCCTCAGGGGTTATCTTTCGCCAGAGCACATCTCTGTCTTTGAAGAACTCGTCCGGCAGCTTCTTCAGCCACACCCAGGCATCCGGTGATTCATTCTTTTTGGCTAGTTTTACAGTATCTGCACCAATGTTCATTGCTTTTAGAATCGTTGGGTACATCGCACCGACATCAGCGACCACCACGTGATACCAGGGGATGAAATGCGAATTTGCCTCCTTGTCAGGTTTAATGGTCATGCCACCAGGCATATGGTAGTTCACGACATCCTCGTCGTCATCACTCTGCTGCTCTTTATAGATCACCTGTGGGTATTCTACCCAGTCAGGCATCTCCTCACCGTACTTCAACACCCGGACAAAATCTTTTGACAACTGCTCCCTTCGTTTCTTCGCCAGTCGAATAATCTCATCTTTCGTCGTCTGCCCTCCAAAGTCCTTTACCAAGACCTGCGAGACTGATTTCACGCGACAAATCGGTGGAATAATCTTTTTATGTGCGACCCCCCGGAGCAACGCCATGTGATCCCACATGTTCACCGCGCCAGAAGAAAGCAACATGTCAAATGGCATACACGTCGTAAACGACAGCGGCAGCGCCTGTGAAATCAAATTCAAGGTGACTCCTATCTGCTCCTGGACATCCTGCTTGTTATACGTCATTGTCCGGTCATCAAGTTTAATCTCCGATGGTGCTAAATACACTCGATTTTCAACAAGGACATTGAGAAACGGAGCCAGGGTTTTTAACCGGAAATCATCGAGCCATGGGTAGAACTTTCGTGCAGCAAGATACGTATCAAAACTACTTGGATAAACCTGCACAATTTCAGCACCCATGATACCAAAATGAAACGACTTATCCTCCCGGCAATACAGGCCAACAAAATTCTGAAACGTTTTCTTCTCCTCAACCGACAATTGATCTGATTTGTTCTTAAGGAGCCAGTTGATCCGGCCATGCACATGGACGTTATCAAAACCAACGATGTTATGTCCTGAGATGATATCAGCGTCTTTCGCAAGCTTGCAGAACGCCAGCAGATGAGCTATCTCCTCATCCACGGTACGGGAAAGATATTG
>JAPKYG010000025.1 GCA_026394435.1 Methanobacteriota archaeon
ATGATGCATCAGGGAGCAGCGCGTTATTCTCGATGAATTCCCCAAAGGGGATGAGGATTTCACCGAGATCAATGATTTTTTTCACATCACTGCGGATATTTTTCACATCGTTAATCTGAATGAGATCCCCGTTTTGGAGTAGCACGATCGGTCCTTCGATTTGATCGCAGGGTGTTCCGATGGTTCCTTTCCCTGGCCGCTCGGTTTTCATCTGGGTTCCTACGGTGATGAAACTATCCAGCAGAAACATGGTTGCTGGGTTAATCGCGGTGGATGCAAGCCCTGCGGTGCGTGCCCGTCCGTAGCGGAGGCGGAATCCTCCTACCCGTGATGGATGCGAAAATACTGGTCGTCCTGCGATTACTTCACCGATATATTTCGATGACGGAGGTATCGTCTGAATAGTCCCCGTATCTTTTGTGAGATCCGTTCCCTTATTTACAAACGTCTCGAGGAATTCCCATCCTTTTAACTTCATTTTTTTTATGTGTTTGTAGATTTTCGGTGCTTTCAGGCAGAGTCCTTCTGCGATAACGAGACATGCTCCTCCTCGCAGTCGGTTTGTTCCAACCCGTGGTAAATCCCGGTATCCGGCGACTTCTTCATCTTCGGTTCCTTCACCGTTGATGCAGATCGGGCAGTTTTTCATAATCAGATCAATTTCATCGACAGAAGGAAGATATTGTAAATGTTGAACTCTTTTATACAGCGGGATTTCTTCTTTTAACCGCTCGATTTCTCCTTGTGTTGCTGCATAGCTGCCGATACCGAGGTCACGTCGTATCACATCAGCAATAAGCACGCTCATTGCTTGGCCGGTTCCTCCCGCGCTTCTGATAGGTCCTGAGAAGTATAGGTCGACATAGTTTGTGCCGTCGTTGTTCCGTCCGAGTCGTACCTCTGCGATGCCTTCCAGTGGGGCAACCAAGACTCCTTCGGTGAGAATGGCAAGTCCTGTTCGTACCGCTTGATCAAGTGCTTTTTCGATGCTATTAAACGTGTAGGTTTTCTTATCGACGATCATTCGCGCGATTTCCAGTGAGACTAATTCTCGGTTTCCAATCCGTTTTGTTGCTTCACGGATTTTCGGTGCTATCCCTTCTGGTCCTACCAGTTGTTCTACACGTGATGCGAGATCAAGTGCTTGGGGAATTTCTACGGTTGTTTCTGGGTCATAGCCTGTTTTTCGTGCGGTATTTGCTATTTTGTAGCAGGCGTCGATGTCGTGCTGAAGCTGGTTAAAATACGCGCGCATAGCCGGGCTTGCTGCGATATCTCTGGATAACTCCCCATCCATGTTTCTCATGCTCTGAAAATAAACAAATTCTACATGGCGGGAACTCACTTAAAGTTTTGTATTATTTCTCATAAAAAAGACAGATGTTTTTTCTTGGGTCATGCAGATGCTTTACTGAAATCCATGGTCGTGGCGTTCCCGGTTTTTAGATCTACGATGGGGAGTTTTCCGGAATCGGGAACGAAATTCATCATCTTTTGATAGGAGGTCTGCGACTGCCAGCTCGACGCGTTAATGAGGGTGACGCCTCGGTAGTTATCGATAAAGGAGGTGTGCACATGTCCGGTCACAAAGATATCCGGGACTTGACTGATGAGCATGTAGTCCTCATGCTCCGGGGCAAGCGGGGTGTACCCCCCATAGGTTGGTGACAGATGTCGTTTCTTGAGCATGATTTTCATGACCTCTGTTGGCTCGTTGTAGTTGAGTGATTGAATACTCGTTGAATAATCTAAGAGGCTTTGACCATGATAGGAGAGGACTTCAATTCCATGAAGGGAGAAATAACTGGGGTTTCCTATGAAAATAAATTCTTTTCCAGAGAACAAATCACGAATCTCTTTTTCAAACGCGGGCTGTGGCTCTGCTGGTCGTACGGCATCATGGTTCCCGGGTTGGAGGATGACCGTTATATGATCAGGGATGTATTCGAACTGCTGTGCGAGTGCTTGATATTGTTCATAGATGTTACTGATGGTGAGTTCTTTTTCCTGGTTTGGGTAAATGCCGATGCCATCGACAAGATCGCCGGGTAACACGAGATATTTGAGTTTGCTTGCGACGTCTCGTTGTCGGGAGTTCCCGAGGTCCCCGTTAATCCAGCGGAGGAACATGTTCCATTCTGATTCCATGAACATATTGCTCCCCATGTGAACATCAGAGAGAAACGCGACGCAGAGGGGGGATTCTGTTCGTTTGCGTTCATGGTGGAGTTTTATATCCGGGTAGATAATGTTTTGGACAATGATCAGGTCACCGGTTTTGCTGATTTTTCCTACGACACCGATCACTTCATCGAGCATGATTTCAATCGCCTGTTGCATTGTTTCCGTGTTTGTTTTCAGCGCCATGAGCTTGACAGACCCGGTGTCGTCTTCGATTTCAATGAACCGGTGTCCGTTATGTGTTGTTTTGACGTCTTTTACGATGCCGATGAGTTGCACATCGGTCATTGTTTTTCGAATGCGGTTGATAGGGATGTATTGTGCGATTTCTCGTCGTTGGCTGCAGA
>JAPKYG010000068.1 GCA_026394435.1 Methanobacteriota archaeon
CCAAAGTCATGAGCAACCTTTTCTGCTAAAATGTCAAGACCAGCGCTTACAATTGCGGTGTGAATGTGGCGTTCCTTCAGAAATGAAATACATTCTTCTACACCTTTGATAAAAGGGATCGTATACAATATATCCTGAATGGCGTCCTTCTTCACTGATTTTCCATTCTTTTTCCAAAGAGAGACATCCCTTCTGATGAACTCCAAATAATCGATATCTCCCCGAAGATACGTCATGATAGAACGTTCATTGGTTGTCCCAAAGTGTTCATGAATGTATCGCCAGGAACTCACTGTATCAAGGAGAACGCCATCCATATCAAAAAAAACGAGTTTGATAGTTTCTTTCTTTTTTCTCAAGAGAGGAGATATTTCTTTGTGTGTACGGTAACATGGATAATTACAAGTCGATTTCATTCGGGGCAAATCATGCAACAGCCCCTATAAATACGTTTATCCTCATAGAAAAATCGACCGATTATGTCTTAACGATTATTCAATAGAATTTAGCTCTTGTTCAGAAGAGTTAAGTTTATGACAGTCTCATGAATACACCCGGTTTATGAAAAATCTTGCGGTTGGCATCTTCCATGACGAGGAGCTCGGTCGAGAGTTAGGGAAAAAAGGAACAGAAAGCGATATTGTGATGTTCAATAGAAAGACCGAGGAATATATTTTCACGTTTCTTTCTCCAGTGGTGGATAAATTAGCAGCAAAAAGTCAAATTATGTCAAGTATTGATGTCGCGCTCCTGTCAGTTCAGAAAATGACTCCTGAAGTAGGTGAGACAATTCTGATGCTTGACTCGTTTGGCATTTCTCAAGGTATCGTGATCGTTCCTCCATTCACAGATCTAAACCCAATAAAAGCCCTTATGAAAGGTACATCACTTGCATCATTTCTTATCAAAGAATGGGACTGCTCAAGCATCCTAGGATTTTTAAATGAAATTACGCCCCAACGAAAACCTACCGCTCTCCCGATGGTGACCATTGACCATTCATTTAGCGTAAAAGGAGTAGGTGAAGTCGTCCTAGGATTTGTCAAAAAAGGCATCCTACGGAAACACGACAGCCTTCTCCTGCTACCCGCAAATAAAGAAGTTGTTGTACGTTCGATTCAAATACAAGATAAAGAAGTTGAGGAAGCAGAAGCAGGGTCCCGGGTCGGTCTTGCCATCAAAGGAGCTACTGCTGAAGAAATGAAACGAGGCTCACTCCTTTGTCCTGCAACGAGCGCGACTCTTACAACATCCATCTCTCTTTCATTTACACACAACCGGTTTTATACCGAACGCATCAAAGAAGGTCTCTTCCATGTCACCGTTGGGATGCAGACCGTTCCTGTGAACGTAACCAATGTTCACAATGGTTCACTTACATTGGAATCAGAAAAGCCTTTAGTGTACACCCCCGATGATACGTTCCTGCTGATGAATCTCAATGCAAAGAAGCTACATATTATAGGACATGGAAAAGCAATAACATCCTCGTAAGATATGCCTTCTGTTTTTTATTCTCCAAGGCTAAACATTTATTAAGTACACTATATACTATATTATAGAGAAGAAATCTATGAAAAACCTCCATAAAACATTAGGTAAGAAATTGCTTGTCATCCTAGTGGTCGGATTTGGGTTCATTTTCGGTCCATCAATCACCGCGCAAATGTCTCTTGCTCAGGACAATATACTGAGTAAAAAAAATGTTCATTTGGCTGAAAACATAGGCCCCTCGGTCTATGATCTACTGATTATTGCTCCACAAAAATTTGTCAACGTATTACAACCGCTTATCACCCATAAGAACAACGTTGGAATTCGGACACACCTCGTCACCCTTGATGAAGTGTATCATCAAATGTTCTGGCCGGGACGGGATGAACCTGAAAAAATAAAATTTTTTATAAAAACCGCTAAGGAAGAATGGGGAATTACTTACGTCATGTTCGTGGGAGATTTTCAGACCATCCCTGTCCGGTACGTTTATAACGCTGATAATAACACATTCTGGAATGAACCATGTTTTATTTCCGAGCTTTACTATGCTGATCTCTACGATAAGAACGGAGACTTCTCAAGTTGGGATACCAGCAATAACGGTATTTATGGAGAATGGTACGGTGATACCGCAAAAGATCCGGATATCGATTTGTACCCTGATGTGTATGTTGGACGGCTCGCGTGTCGCAATACAGCAGAAGTAAAGGTCATGGTGCGTAAGATTATCCGTTATGAAACAACGACGTATGAACAGGATTGGTTCCATCGGATTGTTGTCGCTGGTGGGGATACGTATCCTGTTTCTGAGAACCCGAATTGGACAGCCTATGAAGGTGAAGAGAACACACTCCGTGTTTTAGAGAACATGTCTGGATTTGAACCAACGAAACTTTGGACCTCTGATGGAACATTTACCGCGCCGAAAGATATGATCCGCGCGGTCAGCAAAGGATGCGGGTTCTTTTATCTTGATGGTCATGCGAGTGCCTTTGGATGGAGTACCCACCCACCGAACGATGCTAACACCTGGATTGATGGACTCAGCGTAAAGACAATGAATCGTCTCAGAAACAAACAGATGTTTCCCATTTGCGTAGTCGGCGGCTGTCACAACCTAGAGTTTGATGTCACACCCCAGAATATCATCAAAGGATTACGCGAGGAAGGTTTGCGATATTTCTCAGTTAAAACAGTACCGTTTGGCTCTTTTTGGAAATACACGTGGATTCCAGAATGCTGGGGATGGAAACTTACCCGAATGAGCAGTGGGGGTTCCATAGCAACCATTGGGTGTACGGGACTTGGAATGACGAAGGAGGATAAACTATCCTTCAGTGGTGCAGGGGATTACCTCGAACCAACATTCTTCCATGAATATGGTGTGAATGGTACCACGATTCTTGGACGAGTATGGGGAAACACGATTACCGATTATTTGAATCACTATCCAATTAACTGGCAGACCCCCGCGGCAAAAGATTCCGCTATTGACGCAAAGACCGTACAACAGTGGGCACTCTTAGGAGATCCAAGCCTCAAAATCGGTGGGTACCCTCCATCATAAATGTATAGTTCCTTAAAGTAAACATTTATTAAGTCTTCAATATATTTAAAAAATGGGATATAAATGAAAACAACAGTATCTAAAAAACTAATGATAGCTGCCATTGTCTTACCTTTCGTTGGACTTGCTTTTGAGCCGATGACAGCGGGGACACCGAGCAGCATACAAGTATCTATCTTTGTTAAAAATCCGAGTCAGATGAACGTTGATGTATACAAACTTCTCATTATCACTCCTTCAATTTTTAAAAACGCATTACAACCACTTGTCGTCCATAAAAACGCAATGGGTCTGAGCACAAACCTTGTCACCCTTGACGAGATCTATTACCAGATGTACTGGCATGGTCGTGATAATGCGGAGAAAGTAAAATATTTTATAAAATCTGCAATGGAAGAATGGGGAGTTCGGTATGTCCTTCTTGTTGGAGGAAGAAGCAGCCAATTTCAACCAACCTGGTATTGCCCAGTAAGATACGTCAGCATGGTTGATGATTGGGATGTCGAGTATCTGAGTGATTTGTATTTCGCTGATATTTATGACGCAGGCAGAAATTTTTCCAGTTGGGATAGTGATAATGACGGCATTTATGGGGAATGGTATCAGGGGGAAACAGCCCAGGATACTAATATTGATCTGATTCCTGATGTTGCAGTTGGTCGCTTCCCCTGTCGCAGTGAAAAGGAAGTAAAAATCATGGTTCAAAAGGTCATCACGTATGAGACGACCATATTAAACCAACCATGGTTCACCACCATGCTTGTCGCTGCGGGGGATACCTACCCGGAGTCTCAAAATGCAAAATGGACAGGATATGAAGGTGAATATTACGGTGATCGTGCCATTGAAAATATGAGTGGGTTTACATCAACCCGATTATATACCTCTGATGGATCCTTCGCAAATAAAAAAGATGTGATTAGAGAATTCCGGAATGGATGGGGATTTGTGTACCTTGTTGGCCATGGCAGTCCAAAGCAATGGGGGAACAATGCTCCGAACGGTACACAGTTTATTCAAGGACCAAACAGCAATGATATGTGGCTTTTTCGAAACAAAGACAAACTCCCAGTCTGTGTTGTCAGCGGTTGCCATAATAGTCAATTTGACGTTTGTTTGAGACGTATGTTTAACGCCTCTGCCCTCTGGAAACAAGAAGGCATCCCGGAATGCTGGAGTGAACGTATACTCAGGGAACCAACAGGTGGTGCGATCGCAGCTCTTGGATGTACAGCGCTTGGTTACACAAAAGAAGATAAAACATCTTTTAAGGGTGGTATCAATGAACTTGAAGGCGCGTTTTTCCGTGCTTACGGTCAAGACCTTGTGACGGTACTCGGTGATACGTGGGCTGCAGCAATTACGTGGTATACGCAAACCTATCCAGTGGATTGGAATTCATCTGCCTGGGGCGACTCATGGATTGATACGAAGGTCATGCAATCCTGGGTATTGCTTGGGAACCCCAGTCTTAAAATCGGTGGCTATCCCCTGTAATCTTACTTTTTTCTCCAAGACGTAAGGAATAGTTTTAAAAAGGGTGTTCTCCTTACCTTCTGCCATGTCCTTACCATTAGATGTCCTAGAAAAAGCAGTGAACCAAAAATTACTACTTCTCTTAAAGGATGGAAGACACATCGAAGGCAAACTTTTAGGGTATGACGAATATATGAACCTGGTGCTCGATGAGGTTGAAGAAACTAAGGATGAAAACAAGCGCCGACTCGGGAGAATTATCCTGAGAGGTAGTAACGTTGTCAGTATTTCCTTTATATAATAGAAAAGCATATATAGGGGTTATTACTATTTATTAAATGGAAGGAATTGGGCTGGTAGTTGTTATTTTGTTAGAGTGCATCCCATCCCCTCCTAGTGAGGCCAGCCGTCCTTCCCTTTTATTCAACCTGTACTAAAGTTTTAGTATGTCGTATTCTTTTTGCAGACATGAGACTATGGGACGATATGTGAAGGTTCAACGAGGCAAGACACTTCGCTGTAAAGGATGGAAACAAGAAGCAATCTTACGAATGCTGGAAAACAACCTTGAGAACGCAGAGATACCAGAGGAACTTATTATCTACGGTGGCACAGGAAAAGCAGCGCGGAACTGGAAGTGTTACGATGCGATTGTTGACTCACTTAAAACACTGGGACACGATGAAACCCTGATGATCCAATCAGGAAAACCGGTTGCAATCTTTACGACATGGACGACCGCACCACGAGTTCTTATTGCAAACTCAAATCTTGTACCCCGGTGGAGTACCTGGGAACATTTTAGAGAACTCGAACAACTTGGATTAACCATGTACGGGCAGATGACCGCGGGATCCTGGTGTTACATTGGAACCCAAGGGATCATTCAAGGAACCTATGAGACGTTTGCTGCCTGCGCACAGAAACATTTCAAGAATAACCTAAAAGGAAAAATTGTTCTTACGGGTGGTCTTGGTGGTATGGGCGGTGCGCAACCACTCGCGGTTACAATGAATAATGGTGTCTGTCTTGCTGTTGAGTGTGATGAGAAACGTATCGATCGACGTATCAAGGCAGGGTTCTGTGATAAAAAAGTCAAGGATATCGACGAAGCAGTCGAGCTTGTAACAAAAGCGAAGGGTGAAGAAACACCGCTCTCAGTTGGTGTTCTAGGCAATTGCGCTGATATCCTGCCAAAGCTTGTAAAAGACGGATTCAAACCAGATGTTGTCACCGATCAGACGTCTGCTCATGATGAATTAAATGGGTATGTACCTACTAATTATTACGGGAACTCTCTGAAAGAGGCATTTGTATTACGAGCGAAGAATCCAAAGAGATATATCCAGCAATCCATGGAGAGCATGAAACAGCATTGTAAAGCGCTACTAGATTTTCAGAAAAAAGGATCGGTTGTGTTTGATTATGGGAATAACCTGAGAGGCCAGGCCTTAAAAGCGGGATTGAAGAACGCGTTTGAATACCCCGGGTTTGTCCCTGCATACATTAGACCTATGTTCTGTATTGGCCGGGGACCATTCCGCTGGCTTGCGCTAACCGGGAATCCAGAAGATATTATGAAAACAGATAAAGAGGTCATGAAGATGTTCCCGGAAGATAACGTCTTGACGAACTGGATTAAACTTGCAGAGAAGCACCTCCCATGGGAGGGTCTGCCTGCTCGTGTCTGCTGGCTTGGGTATGGAGAACGAGCACAATTTGCACTTGCTATCAATAAAATGGTACGAGATAGTGAAATCGGTCCAATAGCAATTACGCGAGATCACCTTGACAGTGGGAGTGTTGCATCGCCCTACCGAGAAACGGAAGGAATGCTAGATAAAAGCGACGCGATTGCAGACTGGCCACTCCTCAACGCACTCTTGAACTGTGCAGCTGGAGCAGATAGCGTCCATATCCATAATGGGGGCGGTGTCGGCATCGGTCTTTCCACGCACGCGGGCATGGTTGTTGTGTGTGATGGTACTAAAGAAACTGATGAGCGTATCAAACGAGTTTTTACTACTGACCCTGGGATGGGTGTCGCACGACATGCGGATGCAGGGTATAAAGAAGCAATTAATCTTGTTAAGAAAACAGATATTCGTATTCCGATGATAAAGGAATAAAGAAACGTATGGATAAGAGAAGACCCGCTCCTTTAGTCTAAGCTCCCTACGACTTTCTCGACATCATGCAGTATTTCACAGGATTTTACGAGTTCTTTCATTCTGGTATGATCTGGATACAAGGGTCGGTCTTCATCTAAAAACTTCACGTATTTTCTGATGACATCTTTTGCCTTGGCGACTCCTTTGCCGAATTTGTAGTCTCGGAAGTCAAGTGCTTGTGCAGCAGCCATGAATTCAATACCAAGAATACCATATGCGTTGTCAAGTATCTGAAAATTCTTAATCGCCGTATTCATCCCCATGGAGACGAAATCTTCTTGATCAGCGGCAGCAGGAATCGATTGGATACACGCAGGAGCCGAGAGAATCCGTTGTTCAACGATGAGCATATCAGCCGTGTATTGACTCAGCATCAGCCCAGAGAACATCCCCGCGCCTTTTGTTAAGAATGCGGGAAGCCCAACATTCAACGCTGAATTATTGAGCCGGTTCATTCTTCGTTCAGACATGACAGAAACCATCGTGATCGCGATACCAGCCATATCCATCGGTAATGAGACTGGTGTCCCTTGGAAGTTCGCGCCAGAAAGCTGCAGGTTTTGATCCGGGAAGAAAATTGGGTTATCCCCAACCCCATTCAACTCGATTTCAACCTGAGATCGTGCGTACGCAAGAGCATCATGGGCAGTACCAATCACTTGGGGTGTCGACCGCATCGAATATGCGTCTTGTATTTTACATTTCATCTTCTCTTCAATAAGATCGCCACCTTCGATCAGTTTCTGGATAGCCTTTGCGCTTCGCACCGCACCAGCGAATCCTCGCACTTCATGGATTTTCACATTATACGGTTTCATATTCGCCTTTAATGCCTCAAGGGACATCGCTGCTGCGATCTCTGCCTGTTTCAACCAGTTATTTGCATCATATAAGAAAATAGCACTCATGGCCGTGAGGAGATTCGAACCGTTAATAATCGCGAGGCCATCCCGTGCTTGTAAACCTGGAATAGGAATGCCTGCTTTCTTCAGGGCATCTCTTCCATCAAGCAGTTCTCCCTGATAATATGCTTTCCCTTCACCCATCATAAGGAGAGCGATTTGTGCCATGGGTGCAAGATCACCACATGCACCTACCGATCCTTTCTGGCAGACATAAGGGGTGACACCTTTATTTAACATTTCAACAAGCGTTTGCGCAATATCATGGCGACACCCGGAGTTACCATGTGCGTGTACATTCACCCGTGCCAGCATCGCCCCTCGAACATACTCAAGAGGAGCAGGCTCCCCGATCCCTGCCGCGTGATTATAAATAAGGTACTTCTGGAATTCTTTCATCTGATCATTATTCAGCACTACTTCAGAGAACTCACCGATACCAGTATTCACCCCGTACATGATCTCATTTGCTTTTATTTTATTCTCAAGCATCGTACGACACGCTTTAATCCGCGTAAGAGCATCAGGATGAAGTTTTATGTTTTCGTTCTGTCTTGCGACTTGAACTAGTTTTTCAATGCTTAATCCAGACCCGGTGATAACAACGGCCATCGAAAAGCCTCCTTTTTTATGTGAAAAGCAGTACGGGTATAAAATAAGTAGGTATTAAGTTTCCCGCTGATTCTCCCTTTAAACCTAGAATAATAATTTTAAAGGAAGAGAAAAAGGTTACGGTATACCGGTAACTCTCAGTACAAACGGACCAAACACAAACCCGGTTGCTTGCTTCGTCACCTGATCTGTGTTTGACGCATCTGCAATAACTGTGATGGTGATGCGACCTAACCTGAAGAATTTTGCTTTCAGTGGTACTGCCCCTTGTGTTTCCAATAAGGGAACGCTAGTTGTCGCTGTGATGTTAATAAACCCAAACAATCCACCAGTGATTCCAATCGTTGCATTCACATCAATTGCATCACTATCACCTATGTTGGTGATCTGAGCAGTAATACCAAGTCCACCAGAGATACTGGTGATTTCAAGAACCGGTCGTGGTTGCTGTGCCATCTCTGCAAGAGTTGCAAGTATTAGTCGTGAGAATCGAGTTGAGTAGGTTATATTCATGTGGGCAATGGTATCATTAGCTGAATGATAGTAATCATTGAAATTGTATTCATGATAGAATACTGCATCATAACCATATTCCCAAAAATAGTAATGATCACTACCCCCACTTTCACCTTGAGGAAACAGTTGAATGCCGATGTACTCAGCATATAATTGGCTAATGTCTTGGGTATAATCGACTATCCATTCAGAGGCAGTGTTTTCGAAGATTTTTCCCTTTATACCATCTGAACCGGATGGCGCGAACCCGATCATATCAGCATTGAGAACCGCGACAATCGGATCATTGTTGTTATAGGCATCCTCAGCATAATGACGACTCCCGATCAATCCTTGTTCCTCTCCAGAGAAAGCGACAAATCGAACCGTATGACCAAACTCGTATTTCCTCATGATCTCTGCTGCAGCAAGGACTGCTGCGACACCAGAGCCGTCGTCATCAGCCCCGGGTCCTGCAAGGACCGAATCGTAATGACCACAGATAATGAAGATATTCGTTGAATCAGATCCATATAACGTTGCCTCGATATTACTCCCCGATACCCTATCATCTGTATAGTTATGGTACCGAACCGCTAATCCCATATCATTAAACGTATCGTAGAGGTAATGAGCTGCTTGATCGCAGGCTTCGGTTCCAGTTTCTCGAGGTCCAAAGCTGGTGAGGTTCTCTAAATAACCTAATATGAGTGTTTCGTTTAACTGTTGAAGTAATTCAATGATATTCACATCAGTAGTTGTAGGAGAGAGTGGACAAACAGGAGATGGTCGAGGGACAACCTGAACATCTATGAGGTCCTCTATGTTCTCGATATATGCGGGTTTATGAGGTGTTCCATTCAGTGATGTGCTTGGTGTCCCTGCAAGCGTATATCCTGGTAGGATCAAGAGACTGGTGATTAAAAAAACGATAATAGCATTCACCGCAACATTCCTTCTATGTATGATAGTTCTCATAATACAGTCCCCAATATATTCTTATTTTATTAAAGATATATATTTCATTGCATTATATATATATCTTTGTACATTCTATTAACCGATAAGAAGCGGGTTATGCTTAAATAGGCCGGAGTACAAATGAGATATACTGTCTAGGTCAACGGACCTTGTTTCCACAGATCATCACGCATGGGTCG